>DAOVKD010000131.1 GCA_030631975.1 Candidatus Woesearchaeota archaeon | reverse complement strand
GGCTTTATTGATTTGTTGGATTTATGTTCAATGCCCGTCACGAGAGTACCCATGGGAGCTGTCGCTAAATGCAAGCGATGAACCTGGGGGTTAGTGTTACGGGCTACATTACCTTTAATGAGCCCAAAAGAGCATTAGAACAAGCTTTTAGACTTAAAAATCATTATTATCACTTTATTTTGCTTATTAAGAGAAATTAAGCAGAAATAGGTTAAATTAGGTTAATTAGAGATAAAATAAAGGCTTGTTCTAAGTAAAAATTATTGTTGGAGGTTGATTAATATGGGAAAAATAAGCTTGGTTGCGGCAAAATATATAGTTCATGCTTTAATAGACATTGATGGCGTTGTTGACAGACCTGATGTTATAGGTGCGATATTTGGCCAAACAGAAGGACTTTTGGGATCTGATTTAGAGTTAAGAGAGCTACAAAGGTCTGGAAGGATAGGCAGAATAGAAGTAAGCACTGATACGAGATCAGGAAAAACACATGGCAGCATAGACATACCTTCTTCTCTTGACAAGGCAGAAACATCAATTATAGCTGCTGCTTTGGAAATAATCCAGAGAATAGGCCCTTGTACTGCTAAGATACAAACCAAGAGTATAGAGGATGTCAGGGTCAGCAAGAGAACTTTTGTCATAGAAAGAGCTAAAGAACTGTTGAAAAATCTTATGAGCACTTCAATGCCAGACTCGCAGGAACTTACAGATGAGGTGGCTTATTCTGTAAGAGTTATGGAAGTACAGGAATATGGCAAGGAAAGATTACCGGCAGGACCTGCTATAGATGATAGTGACGAAATAATTGTTGTAGAAGGACGCGCTGACGTGTTAAACTTGCTAAAGCATGGCTTTAAGAATGCGATAGCGATGAATGGTACTTCTGTTCCGGAGACAATAGTAAGTCTATGCAAAAAGAAGGTTGTCACTATGTTTGTTGATGGCGACAGGGGCGGGAATTTGATTGTTAAGGAGCTTACATCTTTGGCTGATGTTGATTATGTTACAAGGGCTCCTGATGGAAAAGAAGTGGAAGAGATAACAAAAAAAGAAATCCATAAGGCGTTAAGAAGCCGTGTTTCTGGCGAGCAGGCTAAATTTGAACTTGCTAAGGAACCAGAGCCGGAAAGAAGGTCTCAATTTTTCAGATCTGCTCCAAGGACAGTTGCCAGGCCTGCGTCATTTAACAGGAGAGTTATTATAAGCCCGGGGCAAAAACAAAAATTCAAGGATATGCTTGAAAATCTAGTGGGAACAAGAGGAGCACAAGTTCTTGACCAAAAATTATCCACTCTTGGAAAAGTTCCTATAAGTGAGCTGGCAACAACAATAAAGAGCCTTAACAATGCCTATGCAGTCATATTTGATGGCATTGTTGATAGTGAAATAGCAAAAGCTGCTGAAAGCGTAAATGTAAAATTCCTTGTAGGCATGGACTCAAAAATAAGGCCAAATGAATCGAGAGTTCAGGTATTGACGGTTAAGGAGCTTTAGGATTTTTTATTAAAGTTCTTTTATTTTATTCTTTTCTTTTGACTAACCCAACTGTCAACAAAATAATCCCAATAATTCCTAATATTATACCTAAAAAAAAGAGCATATTTACTGTTTGACATTGTTCCATAAATTCTCCACTAGAGTCTCCAAATTGTGCCAATTCCCCAAAAATAAAATAGAAAAATTTAAATATATGTGTATACATTTGATTTAAAACGATACAAAATGACAGAAACTGTTACTACACGCGTACCAAAGGAAACTTTGCAGGAAATAGACAAGTTTTCAAAACAAAAGCACATGGATAGGTCCACTATGCTAAGGAATTTAATAGAGCAAGGACTAGCAGATGAAAAAAAGGAAAAAATATTACAGCAATACAAAAACAGAAAAATTAGTTTGCAAAAGGCTGCTGAATTGTTAAATATAGATTTGATAGAGATGCTGGATCTTATTAAGAGAAAGGAACTTCACCTAGATTATAGTGAGGAAGAATTAAGAGAGGACTTAAAAGGATTAAGATGAATGTTGTCACTAATACCTCCCCATTAATCTTTCTTACAAAAATTGGAAAGTTGGATTTCTTAAAAAACTATAAAATTACAATTCCTCAACAAGTTTTTGATGAAATACTGCTTTGGAAAAATAAAGGTAAAGATTATTATGTAATATTAGAGAATTGGATTAAGAGGAATAATATTAATGTGGAAAATGTTGTAATGTTGGAAAATCTGCCAGAAAGCTTAGGAGATGGCGAGAAAGCTGCTATTTCCTTGGCATTAAAGAAAAAGATTAATGTTGTTTTAATGGACGAAAGAAAAGCGAGAATTACAGCAAAATTATTGGGTCTAAAACCTAAAGGCGCAATTGCCGTTATTCAACAGCAGATGCTGAATAATAAGATAACAAAGAAGGAGTGCAAAAATTTGGTATTAGAATTAATTAAAAAAGGTTACAGAATAAAGGAAGAGTTGATTGCGGAGTTTTTACAGGATATGGAAAGCAAAGAGTAAATTAAATTAAACTCATCACCACCTTAAAGTATAAACACTTCTTTTTATATTAAAATGAGAATTTTTAATTGATGGCGGAGTTAAAGAGGGTGCTGGGTTTTGGGACAATACTTTCTCTTGCAATTGCTTCTATAATGGGCACTGGCATGTTTTTTGGAGCTGCAGTTGGCGCGTCTTATTCCGGCAATGCATCCATCTTATCATGGGTTATAATTTCATTTGTTGCTGTTTACATAAGCATGTTTTTTGGCGAACTTGTAGCAATGTTTCCAAAAGCAGGCGGTGTTTATGAGTTTTCAAAGCATGCCTACAACAGATTTACTTCTTTTTTGATGGGCTGGTTAGCATGGCTTGTCGGAAACTTGACAACTGCATTGCTCATTGTAGCTGCTATGGACTACTTAATTCCAGACCCATCCAGATTTGTTCTAAAGATGGTAATAAGCGCCGTCATAATCATACTTCTTAATGTTATTGCATTTTATGGCGTTGAAGCGAGTGGTTTTGTTGTCGTTATTTTGGCCATATTATCCATCAGCTTAATATTGTCAATAATTTTTCCAGGCGTTTTCTTTATGGATATAAGCAATTTAACTCCGTTTTTTGCTTTTGGCACAATACCTATATTAATAACCACATTCTTTATAGCAGAGTCTTTTTTTGGGTGGGAATCAGTAACCTATCTAAGCGAGGAAACTCTAAATCCTGAGAAGATAATCCCAAGGGCTCTTGTTTACGGAACTGTTATTGTGGGGGTTTTAGCGACATTAATATCTTTGGTTTCCTTAGGCATTATCCCCTGGAAAGTTTTAACTTCAACTACTGCCCCTTTATCATT
>DAOVKD010000110.1 GCA_030631975.1 Candidatus Woesearchaeota archaeon | reverse complement strand
TCTCTCTTAATTTCTTCTTTTGCCTTTTCTGCCTCATTTTCTGAGCATGACCTTAATGGCATTCCTGCAACCACTTTTTCCAGTTCAGGGGCAAAAATTTTAACTCCGGAAGCTGCTGAAACATGCTTAACAGAGCTAAACTTGGTTTTTTTATCTCTCATATCTGCTAGAGATACAGGTTCCAGTAATGCTTTTACTTTTGTGGCTATTGGCTCATCAAGAGTTCCTATTACAATAATATCATTCTGCTTTAGAGTCCCATCATAAATTATGGCGTCTATTGTTTTTCCAATGCCTCTCTCTTCCTTAACTTCCAGAACAGTTCCTTTTGCATTTCCTCCTAGGTTTATATTTAGGTTTTGTTCCATGAATTTTTGAGCTAAACCTGTAAGAACCATTAAGATCTCTGGGACGCCTTCTCCAGTTTTTGCTGATGTTGGAACAATAGCAATTTGTTTTGTATAATCTTCTACTCTGTCAAATCTTTCTGCATTAAATCCAAGTTCTGAAAGCTTTCCAACAATCCCGTAAAGTTTAGTGTCAAGAAGTTTTTGAATAGTTTCTGACAGCGAGTTTATGTTTTGAATTAAGAATGTGTTTTTGCTCTGCCACCCCTGGAGCAGGTCTATCTTGTTTAAGGCAATAATGAAGGGTGTTTTATACTGCTTTAATATGTCAATGCATTCCAATGTTTGGGGCATAATACCTTCATGTATGTCTATGACTAAAACTGCAATGTCAGCTAAATTTCCTCCACGTTTTCTTAATGAGGTGAATGCTGAATGTCCAGGAGAATCTATAAATAACAAACCAGGTGTCTCAACGCTTAATTTCAATGCGCCTAAAAGTTTGCCGCATATTTTTTTTATTGTTTCTAGAGTAATGTTGCTGCAGCCAATATGCTGCGTAATTTTGCCAGCTTCCTGCTGAGCGGTAGAGGTCTGCCTGATAAAATCTTGCAGGCATGTTTTGCCGCTATCCACATTTCCAAGGAAAGTAACTATTGGCTGTCTTAGCATTTTTAGTATAAACAGTAATAGAATTTGTTTTTTAAAGGTTGTTATTATCTGAAGTTTCACAGTTTCCTTTTAAATGAATTCAACTTTTCATTGATCAGGGCATATTTTCAAGCAAGTTCATTTATATACCCTCAACAGGAATCACTTCAAAACCGACTAAAATCCCATTATTTTAGCTTTTTAACGGTATATTAAAGAATTTGGTGGTTTTCCCAACTTTAGTCATTTTTTGATGAACTTTATAAATAAACTGTGAAAGTTTAGTTATTATTATTGTGTATATTAAAATATAGAAATATTTATATACAAGCTACCATTCTATAATAGTATCATTTTTTGTGGGGTGAATAAATGGAAGCTCATAAAATATTTTTTGTTGTATTTCTGGTGTTTGGTCTGATAGGCGCAGTTAGAATCAGCGACCCTGTTGGCTCTGATGATTTGTTTTTTATGCACATTAATGTTAATAATGATGGAACAGAAGATTTAGATGATTTGAGCGTAAGAGTGCTTTTTTATGATTTAGGCATTATTTTGCAGACAAATTCTTTTGACTTGGATGATGGCGATTCAACTGGAAAACTTATTTTCTGGGATGCGCCTAGTTATATAGAAGCTGGAAATTATTTGATTAGAATAACTGCAAGCAATGATGATGTAAGGGAAGTGCGGCACAGGGTTGTTACTATTGCTTAAATCCAATAGTTTTTTATTTCTATCTTAATTCTTATTTTTCATGTATGAAATTATAAGAGAAGGGGAAGCAATTATAAGAATAAAGAAAGCTGATAAAATATCCAAGCAGATGGATGTTTTCTATAATCCTGTAATGAAGCTTAATAGGGATATTTCTATTTTGTTGTTAAATACTATTGACAGCAGGAATATGCAGATTGCTTTGCCATTGGCAGGCTCTGGCATCAGGGGAATAAGGTTTTTGAAAGAATTAGGAAATGGTAAAATCAAGAGTATAAGTTTTAATGATTATAGCGCAAAGGCTGTAGAAGCAATAATAAGTAATTTGATATTAAATAAAATCAGCAAATTTACAATAACAAATATGCCCAATAATGGCAAAACACTAAAAAATTTCAACAATAATTCAATAAACAATAAAAAAAATAATATAATAATAAATAATGAAGATGCTAACTGGTTTCTGTTAAATTCCAGTGGTTTTAATTATATTGATATAGATCCCTTTGGCTCGTCTAATTTTATGTTAGACAGCGCAATTAAAAGAATTTCAAGGAATGGAATTCTGGCTGTGACTAATACAGATACTGCGGCTTTGACAGGGACTTACCCTAAAGCCTGCATCAGAAAATACTGGAGCGCGCCCAAAAGGGATTATATGATGCATGAAACAGGGCTTAGGATATTAATCAGGAAAATACAGTTAGTAGGGATGCAGTATGAGAAAGCCTTATTCCCGATATTTTCATATTTCAGGGACCATTATTTCAGGGTTTTCTTTCAATGCGTTAAGGGAAAGAAATTATGTGATGAAATTGCTGCAGGGCATGGTATGTTTAATAATTCCGGGCCGTTATGGCTCGGGGATTTGTGGGACAGCAAGTTAGTCAATAGGATGTACAGCACATTAATAAAAAATCCAACAAGTAAAAAAATATTAAAAATCAATTCACTAAAAAATTCCAAGGGAATTTTTGGTGAACTAGGAAATCAAAGATTTCCGGTTTCCCAAAAATCCAAAGGATTTTTAAGGATGCCAAAAAATTCAAAGAATTTTTTTAGCACAATTAAAAATAAAAGGATAATGAGCAATAATCAAAATTATAAGGGATTACTAAAATTTTTAAAAACTATTAAGGATGAGTCAAAAATAAATGCTGTTGGCTTCTATGATATGAGCAATATCGCCAAAAAAAGAAAATTAGGAACAGTTATGAAAAAAGAAGATATTATTAAAAAAATAAAGAAAAAAGGCTTCAAAGCTGCAAATACGCATTTTTCAGGAACTGGAATCAGATCTGATATTCCAGATAATAAATTAATGGCATTATTATAGCGGAAAAAGTTGAATTTTTAATTTGCCAAACTTTTTCTAGTACACTAAGAAATACTTTGCATTTCTGGTGTCCCAAAAATCAACGATTTTTAATATTTAACCTGATTCCGTGCTGGTTATTATACTTCCTCTCTGCCAGAGTCCGTATTCTGAACAAATTAGCAGTGGCCATTATCACAAATGCTAAACCAGCAAATGTAGCAAATCCAGAATCAATTACACCAATGCCAAGAATGCACAAGAAGATACCCAATGCGAATGAAAATACTATGGTTTGTATCACTTTCAATCTGCATCGTTTGTATGTTTTTGTGCCAAGTTCTCCCAATGGTTCATCTTTCTTTGCCATTTTTACATCATTTCTGATTTATTATTTAAATATTCCTGCTTGAAAGGGGTTTTTACAAAAGTAAAGCCTTATTTTAAGTGTTCAGTCTCAATAACAATCCCGCACTTATTACATTTGTAATAAGTTTTTTCTCCCTTATCTTCTGCCTTTATGATCCCTTCCTTACATTTAGGGCATTTTTTTTGGAATGGCTTATCTGCATCTATCATTATCTTAAAGAATAATACTTTATATTTAAAATTATCCTATAAAAGAATAGGTTTTTATATTAGATATTGCATATTATAGATTATTATTGCTGGTAAAAGAGGG
>DAOVKD010000091.1 GCA_030631975.1 Candidatus Woesearchaeota archaeon | reverse complement strand
TTTGGTGCGTAGCTTATTCTTTTTGAATTTAATTTGTCCACTCTGCCTTAATTTCATTATGCTAACACTAACAGAGCCAAAAGATGCCTTAAGCTTATCAGCTATCTGCCTTGATGTAAACCATTTATTTCTTTTCTTTTTAAGAAAGGTAAATACTTCTTGCTGTCCCATATCTACATCCATCAAGAATCGGTGTTTAAATAGGTTTCTTAATTTTTTTATATGCACTTTTTCTACACTTCTCACATATCCCAGAATGGAAAGGATAAACCGTAAAAAACGTTTTACACTTTCTACATAATACCTTATATTTTATAATTCATATCACTCCTAATTATCTATTAATATGTTATTCTATAAAAACTTTGTTTTAAAATTAATATATTAAACCTCTCTGTTCAAAACTATCAAAACATCCTTGTTTTATTCCTTCAACCTCTTCATAAGCCAATACTTCCTAAATAATGCACCTAATAAAAAAGCAACAGCAACAACATACCATTGTGGATTTTTAAGATATAATCCTATTAAAACAAATATCAGAGCTAAAGCATAATATACTATTATCGTTTTCTTGTTTCTTGCTTTTGTTATTATTCTCCACATTTTAGATAAATTCTGTTGAGGTCATTTTCTACTACTATAACTTATTACTGAACCTTTAGATAATTCTCCAGGTTTTCCAACTTTTCCTTTACATTCATGATTCTCTGGTATCCTATGTTTAGGACAATGATATTTTCCACAATATTTACAATAAAAAACATCTAATCCCCCTATTTTATTTTTACAATATTCACATTTTCCTTTAAATGATTTTTGTTTTTTCTTAACTGATTTCTGATATGCACGTTCTACTCTTATTATTGGTCTTTCTATTGAACTTGTTACTTTTCGTATTGGTTCATTAGCTCCAATACCTTTTTTATGACAATCTTTACAATATTTAAGTTGACTACCACTTCCAGAAGTCCATCTATGTATTTTCTCAAATAAACCCAACTTCTTACCACAAGAATCACATTTCCTTTTGAATATATTCATATTAATAAAACCCCTAATTAACCTAATGCCCAATTCCAAACTTTTGGCACTGCCCAAATGATTGCCATTATTAACAAAAACAGAATAAACAACCAAAAGACAATTTTTGACATTCTCTTAATTAATCTTGCGATATACCCACTCAAGTTAGCTTCCCTTGAAGGTTTCATTTTCCTTCTCATTAAAAACACCCCCTAATTAACCCATTTCATACAGAACTCTATAAAAACTTTATGCCCCTACCGGGATAAAAACGAAATCGTTAAATCTTGGGGATTTTAGAAGTCTGTGAAAACTTTGCTTTAAATCCAAACAGCGCCATTTTACAAAATAAGAAAATAATAACTTTCTATCTTTTGCTCTTTGCACCTACCCCTTTAGTGATGGGACGCCTCTTGTTATATCTCCAAAACAATCCGATATTGTTCTCATCTTCCTGCCTCTGCTTCTGTTGTTCAGGAGTAATATCTGGAGTAGTAAAAGCCATAGTTGACGGCTGCTCTTTTCTGAACTTTGCATATCTTTCCTTCTTTGCATTTACTTTCTTTTTTTTGTTTTTGTTTTTTTTCTTTCCCATAAATATCACTAAAACAGATGTTCTATACCTATTTATAAACCTTTACTTAGAAAAGGTCATTAACTTTAGGACTTCCCTCCAAACTTTGTTTTCCTTATTTTTTCAGAACCATATAAAACATTTACTTAAAAAATCTAATGCCACTACCAGGATAAAAACGAAATCGTTAGATTTTTGGGATTTATTGAAGTATGTAAAAACTTTGCCCTACTGTGCACTAATAATTTATTTCTTAATCTTATTAAGAATCCAATTTATGAGGGCATAAAGGCAACATAAGGCTTTAAGATAATAATACTTAAATGTAACACAAAATAACATCCTAAGTGAGTTATATTTCCTTAAACTCAACATTGCTTCTAAGATGCTTGAATATATTTTTCTGATACCTAAATGGAGGATTTCTTTCTTTAAGCAATCTACCATATTCTGCTTTTATTTTGTCAATGGACGGTGTAGAGAGCCCTTTTAATTCTGCAAAAATCAATGGGTTAATTATCGCTGCTCTTCCAATCATAACCCCCTTACAGCCGAATGATTTTATTTTTTTGATATCCTCTTTGGTTTCTATATCCCCATTAGCTATTATATTCTTTCCAGTCTTTACACATTCGGGAAAAATGCTCCAGTCTGCTTTTTCATTATAAGTTTGGTTGCCATGCCTCGCATGAACAATAAAAAAATCTGCGTTGACGCCTTTTATCAAGTTAAGGTAGGTCTTTTTTTCCTTTTCGTACTGGTTTAGACCAAGGCGCATCTTTATGCTTGTGCCATAGCCATAATCCTTGATTATGCCAATTAATTTTTTTGTTTTTGAAATCCGCTTTACCATAGCACAGCCAACACCCTTGTTGACGAAGTTTGGAGCAGGGCAGCCAAGATTTAAGTTAAAGCCAAGGAAACCCTTTTCTGGAGAGAGTTTAGACAAAAATTTTTTTAGAAATTGCTCTCTTTCTCCTATAATCTGAATTAGAGTAGGAGTGTCGTCATATAATTTTATCCTTTCCCAAGAGGATTTGTTGTTTTTTGCCAATGACTCAAATCTGATTAATTCTATAAGAGTCAAATCTGCTCCATATCTGTAGCAGAGAGTTCTAAAACACGAGTCAGTCATGTCTTCAATTGGCGCTAACATATAGTAAAATTTGTTTTTAAAGTCCATAGCAAGAAAGCAAATTTGCTAGACTTTTAATATTCTCCTTTTTCTTAAAGATTAAGTATGCCCCTGCCGAGATTTGAACTCGGGTTACAAGCTCCGCAAGCTTATGTGCTATCCAGACTATACTACAGGGGCAGAATAAGAGCATATTAATGAGGAATTTATAAACATTGTTCAATAATCCCTCAACAAGCTTATCTGTCCTTTTCTTTTGCCATTATGGACTTCTTTTGTTTCCTGCCCAACCTGTTTCTTGACATTTAAAGCAACACTCTTCCCCAGGAGCTGGGTTAATTTAACCAAATCAGCTTTCTTAACATCCCCTATATCTTTTATCCTGTTTACAAACAATCTTCTTGCCCTTGCCCTTCCTATCTCTTTTATTTTTATCAAAGGCAGTAATTCTTCTTTGACGCCATTCTTTAGCCTTAGCCTTAATTTTACTATTTCCTTATTCAGATACTGGTAATGCAATATTCTGCTTATTTCCTCGCTGGCGTACAACAACCAGTCTGCTATATTTAATTTGCTTCTTAATTCACCAGGCCTTACACTAAATTCCTCAAGCAACCGCTCTTCAGTTTTCTCATTAATCCATTCGCAAAGCATTAAAGCTGTTTTAATGCTGTTAAAATAATCCTCATACTCTGGATCATACATAGAAGGCTCTTTCTCCAGCAATAAATCATAATGTTTAACAAACTCTTCCTCTATTTTTTCCTTCTCCCTTGCGCCAACCCTAAGCAAAGGCCTTATTTCTAAAGTATGGCTTATCATCTGCAAAAATGAAAATCCATTTATTTTCTTATCAGAAGCATTCCTTAAGCAGGTAACAAAGAAATAAGCGGTTAAAGGATCAATGTACAGCTCTGCAACCCTTTTTCCCATTAATGTAGCCCTTATTTTTCCATCAGCATTGATTTTATCAGCATCAGTAAAATCTTCTTTCCCATCCATTTGGATAAATTCCCATTCTTCCAATAAGTCTAACATTTTATCAATTATCAAAACAAGCTTGCCCATATCAACAAACTGAAAAGCCCAGAAAGTTTTACCAAAAAAATCAACAATGCTTTTCTTTGTATTTACAAAATTAGCAGCAATTAAACTTAATAAGTAAGTCCTTAATACTGGCTCAACTGCTAACTTAGAATAAATCTCTTCTGGTTTTCCCAGAACATACTTTTCATATAATTTCTTTTTTTCATTCTCGCTGAGTGCAACAATAATTGCTTCCCCGAATTTGTCAAATTTAGGCCTCCCAGCCCTGCCAGACATCTGTAAATACTCCAAAACAGGAATATAAGCCATTCCTCTGCTTCCATACCTTCTTAAATCCTTAAGAATTGCTCTGAAAGCCGGCAAATCTACTCCAAGCGCAAGCGAAGGAGTACAACAAATTACCTTTATCAATCCGTTCCTAAAATTATCCTCTATTATTTCTCTTTG
>DAOVKD010000183.1 GCA_030631975.1 Candidatus Woesearchaeota archaeon | reverse complement strand
GTTATTTTAACCCCCAGACACAAACAGAATTAAACTAGATTATAAAGTTTTCTATGATAAACTTATTAAATACACATAAGGGCTGTGCCTTTTTAGGGGAGGCTGGTGGGAAAAATCAAGTAAGAATATTTATTAAAATGCTGTGTATCTTCACAAAGTGTTTCTACTAACAAGATCAAGATGCAGCATTTTGACTTGCCCTGCATGTGATGTAGTCACATGCTCGCTTGCAGCACTGCTCTGGCACAACCCTAAAAAGAAATTTTGAATGGAACCTACAAAATGAAACTTCCTAAAGTCAGTAAAAGTTCTGGCTCAGAAAGCGGCTTTGGAATAGGAAACATCCTGGGATTAATTTTTCTTTTAACAGGAATTTTATTAATCCTTGCCTTGCTCAATTTTAATCTGCCAATAGACTTCGGGAATTTTAAAACTGTTCTGCAGTATGGAGCAGCTTTTGGAAGTATCTTTGGCGGCTTATCAATGCTTTTCAGGAAGAAAGAAATAACATCAGTATAAACTACATTACCTCTACTTTTGTCCCTATACTCTGCCCGGGCATTCCCTTATCAAAAATTACTCTTACAGCTCCCTTATTACCGTGAGCGCCTGCAACCTTTCCATTAATTTCCCTGCCCGCAGGGCTTTTCCACACTACCACCTTTCCAACTAATTTAGCAGCCTTTTCCCTGTCGCCTTTATCGCTAAAATAAACAATCATATGTGTTGTTTTCTGCGTTGTCCTTCCTCTTCTGAAATTTTTAATTACGCCTTCCATATTTCTCAGGAAAGGTAATTAATTTAAAAAGATTGTGATTTCTAAAAATTATGAAAGAAAAAACACTCCTAAAAATAGCGCTTATCTGCTCTCTGCTGGGTTTGCTGACTCTCTACCTAACATCTAACAACATAGAAATAAAAGAAAAGAACATAGAAAAAATTACATTAGAAAATAAAGACGAGTTTGTAAAGCTAAAAGGTATCGTAAGCAATGTTATAGACACTGAAAAAGTCACCATAATGGAAATAACACAGCCGCAGCAAATAACAGTTGTTTTATTCAAAAATGAAAACAAAACTATACCAATCCAGCAGGGTAATGAAGTTGAAATAATAGGAAAGGTTGATGAGTATGAAGGCAGGATGGAAATTATTGCTGACAGGTTAAGAGTTGTAGGATAAAATGTTTTTAGAATTTTTAATAGCAGCCTTATTAGGCATAATAGCAGGAATTTTTACAGGCTTGATACCAGGAATTCATATTAACTTAGTAAGTCTGCTTGTAGTAAGCTTATCAGTTTATCTGCTTGATATTTTTTCCCTGCCTTCTTTGGGGGTTTTCATAATTTCAATGGCCGTAACTCATACTTTTCTTGATATATTGCCTGCTATATTTCTTGGAGCGCCGGATGCAGACACAGCCATGGGAGTTTTACCAGGCCATAAATTATTATTGCAGGGAATGGGCTATGAGGCAGTAAAATTAACAGTAATTGGCTCTTTATTCAGTTTAATCCTGGCATTAATTTTATTTCCATTATTCATTATTATAGTTCCTAATGTTTATGAAACTTTACAGCCTTTTATTGGATGGATTTTATTAGGTGTTGCATTATATATGATTCTTATAGAAAAAGGGCTTGATAAGAAATTCTGGGCATTTAGTATTTTTTTAATGGCAGGAATTTTAGGCATAATAGTTTTAACAATGCCAAACCTAAAGCAGCCTTTATTTCCTTTGCTTTCTGGGCTGTTTGGTATAAGCATGTTAATTGTAAGCCTGTCAAACAAAGTTGAAATTCCAAAACAAAGAATTACAGAAACAATAAAAATTCCTAAATTTGAAAATATAAGGGCTTTAATTGCCGGTACACTTTCTGGCAGCTTTGTAAGCTTTTTTCCTGGTTTAGGTCCGGCGCAGGCAGCTATTTTAGGCAGCCAGATAATGGGAAGATTAGGAACTTATGCCTTTTTAGTATTGATAGGAAGCATTAACACTGTAAATATGATAGTTTCATTGGTTTCATTGTACACAATCAACAAAGCAAGAAATGGAGCAGTTTTGGCAATTAGAGAGCTTTTAGCATCAATTGACTTAAATTCATTAATATTGTTCCTAGCAGCATCATTGTTTGCAGCTGGAATTGCAACCTTTCTTGCATTACTTTTAACAAGAGTCTTTGCAAGAATGATAGGAAAGGTAAATTACTCAATGCTCTGCATCTTTGTAATCTCATTAATCACAATATTGGTTTTTTATCTCTCATCTTGGCTGGGATTGTTGATATTAATAGCAGCAACCGGTATTGGAATTATACCAAACATCATTAATGTAAAAAGAAGCCATAGCATGGGCTGTTTAATGCTGCCTGTTATTTTGTTTTTTGTTTTATAGCAACTGTGCTAAATAATCGTACATCTATTTACAGTTACTATGTTTGGAAATGGCAACTAAATCCCAGAGGGATATAGGAACGGTAGTGACTATATGTACGAAAATTTGCCATTTCCATTATATAATTCATGCAAGAAAAT
>DAOVKD010000007.1 GCA_030631975.1 Candidatus Woesearchaeota archaeon | reverse complement strand
TAATAAGAAAAATTTCTTTTGTTCACAATCAAAACATATTATTATTTTTTTATTGTTTATTTTTATTGAACCTGGACTTTAGCTTTTATCCTCTTCATCCTGAAGATATTCTCTCTTTCCATCTCTTCCAGCCTTAGCCTTATAAATGAGGAAATATTGTTTAATCTGGGCATGACAACAAACTCCAGAGCATTAACCCTTCTTTTTGTCTTCTCTATTTCATTAAGCAGTTTTCTCATTGATGTCTCAACTTCAGCTGCCAATAATATCTTTTCAACAACTGTTTCATAAGCAGCAGCAGCCTCATCAATAGCAGATGAATTATAAATTCCATAACCGCGCTCCATAAACGCCTTTTTTATCTCGCCGCCTTTAATTTTCGGAACTTTTACCCCCATAATGTTTTTTGTTGTTAAGTCTATGTCTGGAATTTCCTTAATTGCCATAGCAATTGATTTTACTTTTAAATCTCCTTCCAATGTTCTTGCAATATTCATTTTTTCCAATGCAATTCTGTATTCATTGACTAATTCTTCCCTTAATGTCTTTGCCTTTTTCAAAATCTCAAAAAACTCAAGAATTAATCCATCCCTTTTCTTCTTCAATAACGAATGCCCGGATATAGCTAATTTAATCTGGTTTTTTACCTTTAACAGTTCGCTTCTTGTTGGTTTTACTTCCTGGACCATTTATCTTGCTTCCATTTTTTCTCCCATGCAATTATTGTTTTTCCACTGCTCCCTCTTTATTCTCTGTCTCCTCTTTTTCTTCTTCTGCTGCTTTGTAATGCTTCTTTCTTAACTCAGGATCAATTCTTGTCAGCTCATTCTCAGGAAGAATTCCAAGCAGTTTCCATCCTAAATCTAAAGTTTCAGAAATGCTTCTGTCTTCATCCCTTCTCTGCCTTACAAATTTGTCCTCATATTCATCTTCAAACTTTAAATATTTTTTATCTCTTTCACTTAATGCTTCTTCTCCAACAATAGCAACCAGCCCTCTTAAATCACGGCCTTCAGCATAAGCGGCATAAATCTGGTCAGAAACCTGCTTGTGGTCTTCTCTTGTTTTATCAGGGCCAATGCCTAAATTCATTATTCTGGATAATGACGGCAAGACATCATTACACGGGTAAATTCCTTTTCTATGCAGCTCTCTTGACAATACAATCTGGCCTTCTGTAATATAGCCGGTTAAATCAGGGATAGGATGCGTTATATCATCACCCACCATTGTCAAAATAGGAATTTGCGTAATACTGCCTTTCTTGCCTTGAATAACCCCGGCTCTTTCATATATCATAGCAAGATCTGTATACATGTATCCAGGATAACCTCTTCTGCCTGGTATTTCCTCACGAGCTGCTCCAATTTCCCTTAGTGATTCACAATAATTTGTCATATCTGTCAAAATGACAAGGACATGCGCATCATGCTCATAAGCAAAATATTCAGCAGCCGTTAGAGCCATTCTTGGCGTGACTAACCTTTCAACTGCAGGATCATTTGCAAGATTCAAAAAAACAACGCTTCTTTCCAATGCGCCAGTCTGCTTAAAGTCATTAATGAAATATTGCGCTTCCTCGCTTGTAATGCCCATTGCCGCAAATATAACCACAAAATTTTCCTTTTTGCCAAGAACTTTTGCCTGTCTGGCTATCTGCAGCGCCATCTCATTATGCGGCAGCCCAGAACCTGAAAACAAAGGCAGTTTCTGTCCTCTGACCAATGTGTTCATTACATCAATTGTTGAAATTCCAGTTTGAATGAAATCATGCGGAGTATCTCTGGCGAAAGGATTGATAGCAGCTCCTCCGATATCTAACTTTTTATCCGGAATTATTTCAGGACCGCCGTCAATAGGCTTCCCGCTGCCGCTTAAAACCCTGCCTAACATGTCTTTTGCCACGCTTAACTTTAGAGTATCTCCAAGAAATTTAACTCTTGTATTGACATCAATTCCTGAAGTTCCTTCAAATACCTGAACAACAACAATATCATCGCTTGTATCAAGAACCTGCCCGTTTTTTATCTTGCCATCCGGCAAAGCTATTTTCACAATATCCGAATATCCTATTGGCTCGGTTTTTTCAACGAATATTAAAGGTCCTGCTACCCTGTTTATTGTTCTATACTCCTTCATCTTCCACTCAACTCCTTCTCAATGCTGCTCATAATTTCCCTAAGCAGCTTTTCATAATCTCTTACAAATTTTATCTCGCTCAGCCTGTCTTTTGATTTTGTAGCCAGGATTTGCTCTGCACTCATTCCATTATTCAGGGCAGTATTTGCCAATTTTGAGAATTGCATTATTGACTCCATCATCTTGTGTGTTTTCTTCAGATCACAATATGTATCAACATCATGGTAAGCATTCTGCTGTAATAAAAACTCTCTTATCAGTCTTGCAACCTGCAGTGTAACCTGCTGTCTTTCAGGCAGCGCATCAGAGCCAACTAATTGCACTATTTCCAGCAATTTTTCTTCTTCCTGCAGGATTGTCATCATTTGTCCGACCAGTTCTTTCCAGTCAGCTGCAACATTCTTTGCATACCAGGCTTCTAATGCATCTAAATAAAGAGAGTAAGAAGTTAACCAGTTTATTGAGGGAAAATGTCTTCTTTGCGCAAGTTTTGCATCCAATGCCCAGAATACTTTTGTAACTCTAAGTGTGCCTTGTGTTACCGGCTCTGAAAAATCTCCTCCAGGAGGGCTTACAGCGCCGATAATGCTAATGCTGCCCTGTTTTTTTGTTCCCAGGGGCACTACCACTCCTGATCTTTCATAAAACTGCGCTAATCTTGTTGACAAATAAGCAGGATAACCTTCTTCCCCAGGCATTTCTTCCAGCCTTGAAGAGATTTCCCTCATTGCTTCTGCCCATCTGCTTGTAGAATCCGCCATTAAAGCTACAGAATAGCCCATATCACGATAGTATTCGGCAATTGTGACTCCTGTATAAATAGAAGCTTCACGAGCAGCAACAGGCATGTTTGATGTATTTGCTATCAAAACAGTTCGATTCATCAAAGGCTTGCCGCTTTTCGGATCTATAAGTTCTGGAAATTCTTTCAGTACTTCTGTCATTTCATTTCCTCTTTCCCCGCAGCCAACATAAACAATAATGTCTGCATCAGACCATTTAGCAAGCTGTTGCTGGGTTACTGTTTTACCTGAGCCAAAAGGCCCGGGTATAGCAGCCACACCGCCTTTAGCCATCGGAAACAATGCGTCAAGAATTCTCTGGCCGGTTACCAATGGCATTTCCGGCTTTAGCTTTGATGAAACAGGCCTCTCAATTCTAACTGGCCAGTTATGCTTAAGCCTTAGTTCAAAACCATTGTCAAGACTTCCTATGGTGTCATTAACAGTAAATTTCCCGGATTTTATTTCAACAATTTTCCCTTCCTGATTTGGAGGAACCATAATTTTATGGATCATTCCAGGACTTTCTTCAACTTCTCCAATAATATCCCCGCCATTAACACTATCACCATTCTTAGCAGCAGCCTTAAAGCCCCATTTTTTTGCCTGATCAAGGCCGGGCGCATCAACACCCCTCTTAATAAAATTCCCCATCTGCTTGATTAGCGCAGGTAAAGGCCTTTGAATACCATCATAAATACTTTTTAATAACCCTGGCCCAAGCTCTACACTTAATGGCTCCCTGGTATTAACAACTGGCTCTCCAGGTTTTATTCCAGATGTATCCTCATAAACCTGAATTATTACTTTGTCTCCGGAAATTTGGATAACCTCTCCCATCAGTTTTTCATTGCCAATCCTGCAAACATCATACATTCTTGGCTTGATTCCTTTAGCCACAACAACCGGGCCTGCAATTCTGTAAATAACGCCTTTTTCCATCTTTATCCTCCAATTTTAACTTGGTTGTGAAATATCATTTTTATTTGTTGGGGTGGGTACTTCATGTTGTATAACTCGTTAGGGGAGGTTAATAATGCAACTTTGTTGCATTATTTCCACAAGTCTACTCCTACAGATTTTTTGATCAGTCTCTTTAAACTGCCCTGCTCAATTTTAGTTGAAACCGGAATAAATACAGGATCAACAGAATCTTCTATCTTAAGCCTTTGATGTTTATCTAAGTTATCAAGTATCTTTTCTTCTATCACAATAATACCAATTTCTTTTCTGTTCTTTAATTTCTCGATATCATTAATAGGGCTATTGCTGACCTCAACAGTATCTTTAATCCCAGCCAGCTGAAATCCAACAACAAATTCATTGCTGCCCAAAACAGACATTTTTACCATTTTTTTATTTTATTCTTTTATTTTAATTATTGTAATTTTTTTATTGTTTAATTTATTATTGATTGTTTTTCATTGTAATTTTTTATTGGGCATTGTTTTCAGTTATTTATTTTAGTTATTCATTATTGTTTTTATTGTTAATCCTTTCATTGTTGATTATTGTTTTTTTTAATTCTATTATTGATTGTTTCATTGTTTTTTATTTATTGTTTTTGTTGTTTCGTCATTTTTGTTATTTAATGATTTTGATTTATGAGTACTAACTGTTTAGTGTTTTGCAAACACTTCCAACTGTTTCCAAACAGTTCTTAACACCTATTTTTGCATTAATATATGGTTAATGAGTTCAGAGAGCATTAACGCTTAATCTACTTAGTTATATGCGAGCTTAAATATTCTAAATCTCTTACCAAATTTGTGTATAATGCCTTAGCAGCATCAATACTTTCTACTGTATGTATTATTTTTTTAACATCAAAGTTTGATTCATATAAATCTATCTTATGCGGCTTTATAACCTTAAAAAAACCAGCATAAATCCTTCTTACAAGTTTCTGCACTTCGGGGTCTATTTTTTTAACAATCCTGAAATACTCTCTTATTAGCTTTATTGCCTTTTTTCTATGGTTTTTATTATACACATACGGAAAAATAAAAAGAGGCATATTCCATACTAAAATACAAAATTCAATGTAATTAAGCTCTCCAAGATTCATCTTGCTTTTATTTTCCTCTAGGTAGGGAATTAATAAATCTAAGTTTTTGTTATCTCGTTGTGTAAGATCTAAATCTACTCCAATATACTCTTCCAAATTCAGTAAGCTAACTATAGTGTCAATACCTATATCCGCAATATAGTTCCCAAAATGAACTAAAAACTCGTGAGTAAATAAATCAACTTCCCTGTTTATGTTATAGTTATAGGTGCCACCAAATTCTTTAATAGATTTTACAATATTCAGCGTCTCCGCTTGGCATTTTTCCAACGATGCCCTTAATTCTTCTTGATGTTTTTTTATTTCTTGTATTGCATCCTCTTCCTTATGATGCATTTTTGCGCAGCTATGTAAACACTCATGCATCATGTGGTGTTTCATATTTTTATAATTTTCTGATAAATTTAATAAATCCAGCGGGATTATTAATCCCATTTCACTTCTTCTAGCCCACATACTAAAAGTAGGAAGGGTTTCCCTAGAAACAAATAAACACCAAATCTTTTCAGCAGGTTGCAACTCTCCAGGAAGCGCGCCATATTTAGATTGTATTAGCCCAATTGTTTCTCTAAGGCTATTATGCAAAAGATTATACAAAGGTTTAAACCTGTTCAAATAAATTTCTTCGTTAAGTAATTTTTTTTCAACAAACGAATGCACTTCTAATTTTACACTGCCATTAGGAACAGAGTATTTCTCTATTTCCTTGCCTTGTTTTAAAATACCAAAAAAACCTAAATCTCCCATTTTAAATTTTTTTCAAAGCGATTGGAAAAATGCTTACTGAGTATTCTCAAATCTTATTTTTTAAGCAAAATCCCTTATTGTTTTTTAAGTTTTTAATTTTTAAAATTGTTTTATTTTTTAATTTTATTGTCAACTATTTTTTAACTGATTATTTTTTATTATTATTGGATTGTGATTTATTGTTTTATTATTAATTATTTTATTGTTATTGTTTTTTAATTATTATTTTTGATTTTGTGATTTCAAAACACCAATTGCTTTTTAATAAAGTTCTCGCTTAATCCAAGCTGCTTACCCTTAATGATAATTCTTAAATTTCTGATCTCAATGTCCTTTGCAAACATAAATCCCAATATGACGTCAATTGACAAAGGGTGCTGGTGCAGCAGCAAAATAGACTCATTCAGCAAATGTTTGTAAAGTTCAGTTTCAAGAGTTATTAATGAGCCATTCTCTTTAAATTCTTCAATACCTTTTTGAATCACATTTTTAAATCCTGCCTTTTCCAAGATTCCTGAAAGCTGGTCTAAGTCATCAGCATCCGCCAAACTCTTTATTTTTGCATCTTTCAGTTTATCGCCAGTTGAAATAATAAAACCTGCAATAACCTTTTTGTCAAACTTTACCCTTTTCAATCTTAAAATTGTCAATATATTCAATATTTCAATCTCTTTAAGCAGGAAATCCCTAAACAAAGCCCCCTGCTTCGGTAAAATTTGTGAAAATTCCATTAAATGGTTATAGTAATGCTTATCCAATGCATTCTCAATAGTCGCCAAAGTCTTTTTTTCATTCAAGTCTTTTAACCCCTCTTTTAACAAAGAAAAATCTACAATTTTGTTGTTTTTCAAAACTTCTTCAATTGATTCTTTTTTCAAAAGCGAAGTTAAGAATTCAGGGCTTAGTGTTCCTGCTGATGTTATAGAGTTCATAACCAACTTCTCATCCATATTGGTAAATTTTCCCCTTAGGATTGTTTTAATGTCTTCAATATCCTTTCTCTTTATGTATTCTTTAATCATCAAACCCAGTTCATAAGATGAAATTCTTATTAATTTTTTAAAGGAATCAGAAAGATTTTTGTTTAATGCCAGCTCCAATAAATCAGCTCCAGAGTATTCCGCAGCCAGTTTGTCTATTTCTGCCTTGTAGTTTGTATCTTGTAAAAACTTCGCAATTTCGCTAAAGCTCATCTTAAGCATTTTATGATAATCTTCTTTTTTGAAAAGCAATGACTTCATTACAGTAGTCCTTACATAAGTATAGGGATAAAACCCAAGCTTCAATTTTTTTGATAATTTTTCAGGTTCTTCTAGTTTCATTTTAACCAAACAGCAGCTTATTTATACTCTGCAGCTCATTCTCCTTTATTCCCTGCAATATTGTCTCAAAACTGTAATCAACCCTTATTGTCCTATCTTTGTTCTCTGCTATCAAACCACCAGTTATATCAGCAGCTTCAGCCTTAAAATCTTTTAAAAGCTTAAGGTCTTTTTTGCTGCAGTAAATACTTGCTGCTTCAATATCATTTTTTATTTTTTCAAGCAGCTTTTTTATGCAGGTTTCTCTCTTTTTGTCATCTAAGTTTTCAATCTTTTTCTTTGCTTCAGTAAAGACATTTTCAATGGCCTGTTTTTTTGCTTCAAGAAGCAATTTTTTATTCTCCAGCTTAGCAGAAGCCAATTCCTGCTTCTTTATTGCATCAAGCCTCTTCATGAACTCTGCATTGCTTTTTTCTTTGATTCCTTCAATTTCCTTTTCCGCTTCTTTCATTATTCTGCTAGCCTCTTTTCCAGCTTCCGCTATTAAAGCAGCTTCCTGCTCTTTAGCATTCCTAACTATCTCTTCTTTTACAGTTTCCAGTCCCATTTTAATAAAGGGTTTTTATCCTGCAAGCCCTAATATCAGGATTGCGATAACCAAGCCGAAAATGACTAAGGTTTCAGGAATAACTGTAAGGATCAAGCCTTTACCGAACAGCTCTTCCTTTTCAGCCATTGCTCCTATAGCAGCTACTCCAATCGCTTTTTCAGCCCATGCTGCCGCAATAGCGCTGCCTGCTATAGCCAGCGCTGAACTCAATGCTATCATCCCTATTGTTAATTCCGCCATTTTATTCTGCCTCCATATTGCATTTTGTTTTTGTTAATTATTTTTATAATTTTTATAATTTCTTATTTTAAATTTTATCGATTATTATTTTTGTCAATGATTTATTTTTTGATTATTGTTTTTCCCCAAACGCTTTGTACTTTTCAGCGCCACCTTGGAAAAATTTTGTAAAAAACTCAACATAATGCAGCCTTAATGAGTGCAAAAAACTTCCAAGCATTCCGATTCCTATATTCAGTATATGCCCAATTACCAGAATAAGCACTCCGGCAAGTATTAAAAATCCTCCTCCATGAAACATTTCTGCTGCAGACTCATTTATTACTTCTGCTAATTTAACAGATGACAAGCCAATTGCCATGAGCCTTGCATAGGATAACGTATTGCTAAATATGCCCGGAAGCTCTATAAGCCCCTTAATACCCTCTCCCTTTAACAGCATAAACAGCGATAAAAGGAAGAAAACAACTCCAATATAAATCGGCAAAGCAATTATCTTGAAATATGACAATGCCAGCAGCGCAATTCCTATTTCCAGCACAATCCACCCTCCTTTTGCACACAATGCTTTCATAAACCCATGCGACTTAAGCTCGTTAACAAAACCAATTATTAAACCAAGATTTATATGCGCTGCTCCTATAGCAATTGCTAAATACAGCAATTCGTTTATTTGATGCGATCTTGAAAGTATATGGGGGAGATGAAAGCCAGCAATTTCTTCATAACCAAAAAACTCTCCAAACAATAAGCCAAAAAACATTGTTGCTAAAGATGCAAAAATCAGTATGCTAAAGAAATTCTTTGCTTTAGGCATTCTTTTTTTCAGCATCATAAACAGGATAAGGGTAACTAACCCGTAACCAAAATCTCCCAGCATAAATCCAAAAAGCAATGGGAATGTAAGAAAAACAAAAAATGTAGGATCAATTTCCTTATAATTTGGCAGTGTATATAAGTTCATAAAAAACTCAAATGGTTTTGCATAATTTTGATTCTTAAGCTTTACAGGAACATTATCCGCCTCTTTTGCCGGCTCAGAATGTATAAACAATTTGTTTTTACTGGTTTTATTTAACCTGTTAATTGCGCTCCTTAATTGTCCGGTAGGAACCCACCCTTTTATCAAAAAAGCGTTCTTTGTTGCTGCAAATTTTAATGGAGCCTCAGCCTTTTCAAGTTCCTGGCTTAAAAACTCCTCAGCGCATATCAGAAAGTCTTTGTGTTCCTGCCCAAGTTTTTCTATTTGTTTTTTAATGTTATCCCTTTGATTTTCAAGTTTTGTATTTTCTTTTTCTATTTTTCCTAAATTGCTTGATGCAGTTCCCTTGAAATTGCCTATGCCTGTAAAGTTCACAGGAGAAAAACTCAATTTCTGCAGTATATTACTTGCATGCTCTTTGCTTTCAACATCAACAAACAACACTATAAAACTTCTTTTTTTAACAGCATCCTCTAATAACATAAATTTTTTTGTTATTTTTGATAAGTCCTCTTTCAGAGCCATTACTTTACTCTCCCCCATATAACCAGTAAAATAGACTAATGAGCTGTAAGATGCAAGGTCTTCAAGAGGAATATCAATATTTTTAAAAATTTCCAGTTCATGCTTTATGGCCTGATTTTTTGATATAAGCCCTTCAATTTTTTTTAATTCGTCAGAATTTTTGCTTACTCCCTCATTTAGCCTTTTTGTAGTCTCATATATTTCAGGTAAGTCTCTTTTAAGCTCAAACTTATTTTCCCCCTTTTTTATATTTAGCGCTGTAATCAAGGATCTTACCTTAACTATTGTTTCAGAAAGTTTATTTGCATTCTCTAATGGGTTTCCTATATCCGCTAAATCAGTTTTTGAATGCTCAACAATATGAAGTATCCTGAGCTTATGAAGTTCTTTAATGACATCCTCCTGAAACTTATTTGGCCCCGTCATTATGACACTACTCATTTCATAGGGTCTTAACATTTTATGTCATTTCCTCAAATTTTTTCATGGCAAATTCAACAGCTTTACCGGCATTTTTTTCTGCCTTTGCCTTTGCCTGATTTGCCGCCTTTTTGCCTTCCTTCACTTTTTCTGCCTTTACTAAGCCAGCCTTTGCCCTAAAATCCATGAGCTTTTTTTGCTGTAATTTACTTATTTCCTGCTTTTTTGCAGCCAATAACTTTAAAGAATTTCTTTTTGCATCATCCAGGATTCGCTTATACTCCACTTTTGCTCTTTCTATTATCTCTTCTGATTTTTTTTCAGAATCCCTAATCTCGCTTAAAATCTCAGTTTCTTTTGAATCTGTTAACATTGTAACCAGTTTTGTGTATTTTTTCAGTAAACGCGCCCGAAGCATATTAATAACATGATGTAAATACTCTATGAAAAACATTTAGTGTTCTAATTTTAGTGTCACCATCCAGTCCATTACTACTTCGCTTATTTTTCCAAGGTTTTGCCTCATACGCGCCATATCATAGCTTTTAAGACCTTTAACATCAGGTTTTTTTATTGATGATACTGATTTTGCAAAATCCATTGCCTGCTTTTGATCAAGTTTTGAAGTATCATTTACAATATTTTGCAAAATTTCTATTGAAACTGTAATTTCATCGAGGAATTTCTTGCTGCCCGCATCAAGGCAAATGAGCCTGTCCACCATCCTTTCAAGTTCTTTTGATATTAAAGAGATGTAATAGAGATCTATATTCTTCAATTTTGTAGTTTTGCCCATGGTTAAAGACCCTATAACTGATTTGTCTATGAGCATTTTACTCCTGTCAATCTCATCCTCATACTTCTCAATCAATCCCTTATCGTAATTCCTGCCCATAACTATTATCATATTTTTTATCTTTTTCACCATTGTCTTTAATAAGGATCCTGGGTCAGAAACAGTAACAGTACAACTGGAAGTAATCTGTTTTTTATCAATCTCAACAGACTCCAGGCTTATAAGCCTTTTTTGATTAAGCAGGTTAGTAAAATCCACTTCCTTGCCC
Organism: Candidatus Woesearchaeota archaeon; assembly: GCA_030631975.1. Lineage (GTDB taxonomy): Archaea > Nanobdellota > Nanobdellia > Woesearchaeales > GW2011-AR4 > JACPJP01. The sequence goes on along the minus strand of DAOVKD010000007.1, from coordinate 1,839 downwards.
ATATTTATTTCAAATGAAGCAGCAGGATTGATATAAGAAGCTACAACTAATTTGTGCACTATTTCAGGCTGAGTTTCCTCAATATTGAACTTTAGGTGTTTTGGCTTTTTTTCTATTATCTGGGGGGAGATTATTAAAGAGCCATCACTGCTATGCTCAATGCTTACCTTTGATTTAGAACCTATATTATGCTGCCTGCACCAGGCTGTGGGCAAGTATAAATAATGCATATCTCCTGTTCTTTGTATATTTCTTATTTCCATATATATTTACCTATAGCAGGTATTTAGTAAGTAAATATAAAGCTTTTGCTTTTTGCTTTTATTGCTAAGTTACCCTGTCAAAAAGCGAGGATACACCGCCTGTCAGAGACCTGTCACTTGCTCGCTCTCTTCGCTTTTTCTCCAGATTAGTCTTCCCTCGGCGGAAAGATAATCTTTCTGTGACTATAATAGGCTGCGTTCAAAATATTTTAATCGGCTATGCCAAAGCGGTATTGCAAGCGGGCATGCAACTACGTCGCATGCAGGGCAAGACAAAATGCTGCATCTTGATTTTGTTAGTAGAAACACTTTGTGAAGATACACAGCATTTTAATTTCAGATTAAACGTGATTCTTCCCACCCGCCTCCCCTAAAAAAGGCATAGCTTGACTTTTTGAACGCAGCCACTATAATAAAAAAGTTTTTATATACACCCCCTTAACACTATCACTATGCGGGTAAAAGAAATAATGCATAATGTAACAAAAGTCTCTTCTGATACTAACATTTCCGAAGCTGCAGGAATAATGGACAAAAAAGTAATTGGCTCTGTCTTAGTTGAAGAAAATAACAAAGTTATTGGCATAATGACTGAAAGGGATATTTTAAGGAAAATTGTGGCAAAAGGAAGAAATCCTGATGAATTAACAGTAAAAGATATTATGAGCCAGCCCATAATAACAAGTGATGCAAATGAAGATATAGCAGAGGCCAGCAGAAAAATATCTCAACATAAGATACGGAGATTAATAATTACTGAAAATAACAAAATTGTTGGTATAGTAACAGCAAACAGCATAGCCAAAAACCTCAAATATTTGTCAGTCAGAGGCCTTACTGCCAATAGGAGACAGGAATACACAAGACCTGAATATTGAATATTTTGATACTAAACTTTTGGGTTTTTGTGATATATATTTTCTACTATACAATCTCTTTACTTTTTTCTTCATCCTTATCCTAAAAAGAGGATTCTATAATTGGTTAAATGAAGATGATTAGTTTTTATTAGACATTCATAGGCTACATCTTACATAAGAAAAATTTGATAATAGGGCTGTGCCAGAGCGGTATTGCAAGCGAGCATGCGGCATAGCCACATGCAGGGCGAAGCCAAAATGGGCTACCATGATATCATTTCTTAAATCATTTCGTAAACAACACGCCACATTTTTATTTCAGACTTAACATTATTCTTCCCACCCGCCTCCCCTAAAAAGGCACAGCCCTTATTTGATATGTAGCTGCATTCATAGTGAAATTTAGAAAAAGACCTCTTCAAGCAAGATGGAGGCAAGTCCCTTGGATAATAAAATTTCTTTCGAGAAGCTTTATAAATAACTATGTCTTTCCCAAAGTAAAAGAGGTGAAATGCCTCAACTTGTTCTGAGGTAAGTAATAAACAAGGGAGTAATAAAATGATAAGTACATTTGAAATTAAAGGAGAAGACTTTCAGTCTGTTCAGTTTGGATTAGAAAATATTGCCAACTTAAAAGGTAAGTTGACAGGATATGACATAGAGAAAGTAACTTTGGCCTTTTCTCATTATAGGGGGATTCATTCGTTGAATGAGGG
>DAOVKD010000068.1 GCA_030631975.1 Candidatus Woesearchaeota archaeon | reverse complement strand
ATTAAAGCATAAAGAAGAAGATTTAGAGAAAAAATATAAAATAACAAAAGAGTTTGCAAAAGAACTAATCCATATTGAAATTTTTGAATCATTTGTCAAAAAATTCAATAATGTTTCAACATTAATAATTGCAAATACATTAATAAACATCCCGAAAGAAATCAAGACGAGATTTAAACTTGATATTTCCAAGCTAAAAAAAGAGGATTTTGAGGAAGTTCTGGATTACTTAAACAAAGGCAGAATAGCGAAAGAAGCAATTATTGATCTTTTAATAAAAAAATTAAAAAACGAAAAAATAGATTTGAAAGGATTTGCAGGAATTTCTGACAAGGTCTTGGAAAAAGAGATTAAGGACATTATAAAGAAAAAGCCTGGATTAAGCACAGGAGCTTACATGGGAATTGTTATGGGCAAGTACAGGGGCAAAGTTGACGGGAAGAAGGTTATGGATATGTTGAAAAAATTTGTTGGTTAGAGGTAAGTTAGTCTTCTCAAGCATCATCACTTTAAAGTAGATATAAAAGAAAGATTTAAATATATGCTGCATTTTCATAAAAATAGGTAGTATCAATGGAAATCTCAATTCCAAAGGAAAAAGGCCAAATATGTAAGTATAGCTTAGATTCTCCCCAAATCATTGCTCCAAACGGAGAAGAACTTTTTGTTTATGTACCTCAAAATGAAGGAGAACTTAGAGGAGCATGGAAAGTTTTAGAAGACTATACTAAAAGAACTGCACCAAATCAGGAAAGTGTTTTGCAGGACCTTGATGAGATAAATTCTGTTGTAGGGCGGCATTTTGGCAAAGATTTGGGATATGTTGTTTTTACTGCAGTAGATAGTGATAAAAATCCAGTAGCAATAGCAACAACTGAAATTGCTTCGCTTTCTTATATTGCAGGACAAAAGGACAAAGGCATAGGATTTGTTTATCAGATAGGCCACAATAAGGAAGTTTCATTTGGCGATGAGGATTTTTCTGTTATAACACAATTGTATGGTCATTTGTCACAGCTGTTGCCGGAAATTTCGATATACCAAGACAATAATTGGTTAGGTATTGTTACAGAGTCAAGAAAGAAAGGTCCTGAATTAGAAGCTATACTGGATGCAGATTTTGAAGTCCTTGTTCCACATGATTTTTATAAACCGCCAGCAACACAGTTAGATAAAATAAAAGAAGATGAAAACAAAATAACAACTGATCTTGTATTGCTAGGTCTAGGCATACCAAAAGACTCTGAATTGAGATTAATGGCTGCAGAAACTTATCTGAAACATGCTTATCCAGAGCTACCTCTAGAAAATACTTTGAAATTAGTTAATGATTATTTTGCAAAGTAAACAATTTTTTAAACTTTTTATTGTGTGCATAGTTGCTTATTCTAAATATTCTAAAAAACCTTAATGGCAAAAAATAACAAAGTATTTATACCGATTTTCTAAAGTCCATTATAAAATGAAAAGATGGCTGAAAATATTGCTTGCTAGACTGACAACAAAACCAGCCCAGTTAAAACAGCAGCAATACCTATTCTCTGATTTAATTCCAACATTTCTTTGAAGAATATTCTTGCCAGGATTATTGTTACTGCGGGGAAAGCTGAAATAATTGGAGCGACTATTGCAGTATGTTCAAGACTTATGCCATAACTAAAGGACAAAAAAGCCGTCGCTTCCAAAACTCCAACCAAAATTACAAATAATACAACATTCTTTGGAAATGAAATATTTTTCTTTGTTGCACCTGAATATAATAACATATAAAAAATCTCAACTGCTACAAAAAATAAAAGTGGTAAAAACCAACCTAATCTAGATACAAGAATATCAATAAGAACAAAGATAATACCCCATCCAAACATTGCAATTACAGCATATTTAACACCTTTTGCAATATTTTTTAGTCTTAATCTTATTAAATCATGGAATTTGAAAGATGTTAAAATTGCACCAAAAATAACCATGCTTATAGCTGTGGTCTGCAAAATAGTTAATGTTTCATTGAGAAAAATTAAACTCAAGATTACAGCGATAACTGCAGCAGAAGCAGCAATAGGGCTGATAATTGAAACATTTCCAACTTGAAGGCCTTTATAAAAAGATAATACAGAGATAAGTGCAAGAAAAGCAATAATTAATATTAATAATATATCAAAAAATGAGAGACTTGGGAATTCAAAAAACAATAAAAAGGGTACAAGAAGTGTTATTAAAGTTGCTATCTCAATCCAAAAAAATGTCTTAAAAACACTAATTTTTCTGACAGCCTTTGCAGCAAAAAAATCAGCAATACCCCAGCCGAGCATTGCAACAATTCCAAATAGTATGCCTAATGAAATGTCCATTTAGTATTTGTCTAAAATCATTCTATTTAAATCATTTTTTATTTGGCGCTTGTTTTGCTTGTTTGGTCAGCACCTAATCGGTACTACTTTTTGATAATAACATCATAAAAACATTTATATAATGCCTTTTATTACCAATTAAATATGATACACTCGATTACTGTAAAAGATATATTTCAGAAAGCTGAAGGGGCAGCATGTATTGGACATTTATCTGGATATGCACTCCCTTCTCTGCCTAAAGGACATCAGTTGAAAACTGATAGCTATGTTGTTGTTTTAATTGGCGATAATGGATCAGGAAAGACAACTTTACTTCAGAAATTGGCTAGTCAATATAAATTCCCATCGGTTATTCCAGAATATTTTGAATGTGATTCAAGTGGTCAACCTGTTAGACCAAAATTAGTTGAATATGATAAACAAATGAATGTCTATGGGTATTCTGTGGTGAATCCTGAGAAATTACGAGAAGATCCAAATCTTCCGAAGTATTCACAGGGACAATTTCGATTTATGTAATTAAAAAGGTTTTTTTCTGATGAAAACTACCTTTCTCCAGAAGATATTCTTTTATTTGATCAGCCAGAGGACGGAATTGCCTTAAGAAGAAGGCAAGAGTTAGTTGATTTAATTACAGGGTATGCATATGAAAATGAGAGACAAATATTTGTTGCAACACATGAACCTAGGTTCTTATCTGTAAATGGAACATTGGTTGTTAATTTGGATGATCATCCTGCAAGTGTAACTAGAAGCGAAAAGTTTAGTCTTGACGAATACCTACAATATTAAATGATTCTTCCCCTTTATTTTTTGTTTTAATGTACCGCATTCGCTCTCTGGATGAACGGTCTTTCTTTCGGCTCTCGACGAGTCTCCTTCAGAGCCTCTTCGAGCCACGCTGCGCTTTCCTCCCTTCAGTCGTAGGGGCATTTAACAGGAATTCCGATGTTAATTACAATAAAATTTCCATTTCTTAGAATAAAAAAGAGTTGGGGGCTCCTTGATTACGACCTTAATGTATAACTCCTTACCTCTACATCTTTTGATTCGAGAGCCGTTAAACTTTTTAATCGTTCTTCTATGGTTTTTGGCTCAAATATTCCACCTGTTCCAGATTGTTGAAATATCTTACCATTTGCTCCGATTAATAATGCAGTATGGAGAATAGTTTCATCATCACTATTTGGATTTTCATAAAAACCTATAAGATTTCCCACATCAGGTTCATCTGAAGGTAAAAAATATTTTTCAATTAATTCTTCCATTTGACCATCCGAGATTATGCCTGGATGAGCTCTTTCTTTTACCGCAGGATCTTCTAAACCAAAAACATAAGCCATAGCTCCGTGACAATTTGAAACATATTTTGCATCAGGATGATTATACCTAAATGCTTTTGTCCCTGCATAAGGTTTTTCAAGTAATTCTAATACTTTTTCTCTAATGGGAGATACTAAATCATCACTTACTTTTCTAGTTTTCATGATATCATGAATAATTCACTCTTTTATAAATCTTTCTATTTATAACTACTATTAAGTGATTATAAATTGTGATGTGGAGCCCCCAATTCTAAAAAATAGTCTGCCTTCGGCAGAATTGATTGGAAATGGAAATTTTACTTTGTGGAACGCAATTTTTCAGAACTCCGCAAACATATTAAAGACACAACATGATGTAAGACTTTAAAGAACCTGCTTCTTTATTCTAAAGTCGCAAGTGGAAATGTTTGCTCGTAAACTGGCGGAGTATTTAACACGCCTGGCGGATGTTAAATCCAATAATTTTGAGAGGCTAAAAAAGGAAGGGGGACAATTTTAAACTGATTGGGGAGTTCCTCTGTTTATAAAAAAGTAGAAAATTAAGAAATAAAAGAGGCAGTCCACTCTGGCATTTCAGGAGGATTTTGTGATAACATTTCTCTCCATTTCTCATCAGTTAATCTGTCAGACATTGGATGCTTGAACTCATAGTAAGTCATCACAGGACCAGCTCCAACTAAAATCCTTCCATCAGGAACTTTATAAGCAACAACAATTAAATCAACATAACCAACTCCTTCTTCTAAAACCTTTTGGCTATTTCCATCTGTATGGACATCCGCTATTATTGTTGTTTTCTGAGCTTTTTCTTCTACGTCAGCAATAACTCCTTCCAGTTGTTTTCCAAAGTATTTTATAAAATCATAGTCTTCTTGAGTTAAAGCTTTATTCTCTAACTCTTTTTTTGATATTTCTGCTAATCTTTCCAAAATACTTTCTAAACTTTGCAGTCTTCTTTTAGAAGTATCATCTAAAACAGTCATCTCATCTAGTCCATTAATTGTCATTCGCGTTAATGCCAAAAGTCTATTATAAAATTCTGGAACTGGTTCAACATATCCAACTACTGGGGGAGGGGGAGGAGGTACACTTGTTGTTCCAGCCATGGTATAACTTTGTTTAGCATATAAAATTGTGTCATGTCTTAACTCTGCCCATGAAGCCAATACAGCCGATAATTCTTTATCTTGCCATGCTTTTGTTTGCATAAAAGTTGGGTAACCTTCTCCAAATTCTTTT
>DAOVKD010000062.1 GCA_030631975.1 Candidatus Woesearchaeota archaeon | reverse complement strand
GCTTCTGCAGACTTACAGGCAGCAAAGACGCGGTGGAAAAGGCCTTATAGCAACAACAACAAAGGAAGAGGACTTTGTAAGGGATATTTTCATTGCAAGCACCCTTTCATATATACTTCTTTTTACGAATAAAGGACGCATTCATTGGGTAAAAGTTTACAATATACCTGAAGCATCTCGACAAGCTCGCGGTAAAGCTATTGTTAATCTACTTAATCTGAAAAGCGATGAAAAAGTAACTGCATACATACCTGTTAAAAATTTTGACAGCAATCATTTCCTTATTATGGCTACAAAAAATGGAACAATAAAAAAGACAAACCTAGCAGCTTACTCTAATCCAAGACACGGAGGAATAATAGCAATTACTCTTGATACAAATGACAGCTTAATTAATGTAAAACTTACAGACGGAAACAAAGAAATTATTTTAGCCACAAGAAACGGCATTGCAGTAAGGTTTAATGAAAATAATGTCAGAGCTACAGGACGTTCAGCCCAAGGTGTAAAGGGAATACGGCTTGCAGAAAACGATAATGTTATAGGTATGGTTGTTGCCGCAGATGAAAAAACTTTGCTTACTGTAACTGAAAACGGCTATGGAAAAAGGACAAAAATTTCTGAGTATAGATTAATCAGCAGAGGCGGTTCAGGAGTAAGAAACATAATATGCTCTGACAGAAACGGCAAAGTTGTTTCAATAAATTCTGTAAGTGATGATAATCAAATAATGCTAATTACAAAGAATGGCATTACAATAAGGATGCCAGTCTCCCAAATATCTGTTATAGGAAGAGCAACACAAGGTGTCAGGTTAATTAAATTGGAAGAAGGTGACAAGTTAGTAAGCGCGGCTAAGATTGTGGAAGAGTGAAAGCAAGGTTTTTATAGAGTTCTATAATAAATAATTGGGTGGTTATGATGTATACATTGACAGAATTGATGGGTGGAATTATCATTTCTAAAACCGCAAAATTAATTAATCAGTAAACACTTCCTAAATATATAATGACGCTGCTAAAATCACTTGAAAAGCTAAAGGAAGGAGACAAAGCTCCTGATTTTAATCTAAAGGGCATAGATGGAAAAAACTACGCCTTAAATGATTTTAAGGATGCAAAAGCATTGTTAATAATATTCATGTGCAATCACTGCCCTTATGTAAAAGCAAAGCAGGAAACAATAAAAAATTTGCAGGCAAAGTACAAAGACAAAGGCTTAGCTATAATAGGAATTAATTCTAATGAATCAGAAAATTATCCGGAAGACAGCTTTGAGGGAATGGCAGAAACTGCAAAAGAAAAAAACTTTAATTTTGTTTATCTCCATGATAAAACACAAGAAGTTGCAAAAGCCTATGGGGCTTCATGCACACCAGATCCTTTCTTGTTTGACGCTGAGCAGAAATTAGTTTATCACGGAAGGTTTGATGACGCATTGGAGCCTGGGCAGAAAGCTACAGAATTTGACATGGATGAGGCAATAGCAGCAGTTTTGGAAGGAAAAAAGCCAAAGCATAATTTTTTATATTCAATTGGATGTTCCATTAAGTGGAAGAAATAATTAACTTTAATTTTTATAAGTTATATTCGGGTTCAAGTATCCTTAAAAGCCTTAAACGGCCTTTTGGGTGTTTCCCCATAATATATAGTGTTCTTTCGCCATAATCTCTCTCATAATCAATATTTCTAGGGTCTTGGTCTGAAAAAATTTGAATCCCATCACTCTTCTTTTCAATACGATAAAGTCCAAAATGTTTGAGTTGGTTTATTGTCATGCCTCCTCTCAATATTTGTTCCAATTTAGGGGAGTGGTCAGTCATAACCTATGAATTTAAGTACTTATATTTAAACTTTTCTAATTTATCAGTAGTAACAGAACAAAAACATTAAATTTTTAAATAAAAATCTATTACATTATACAAGGTGGTTTTATAGTGATAAATCAATTAAAAACAGTTGTATTGCTTGGAGCCTTAACAGGTTTACTGCTGGGGGTAGGCAGGTTAGTGGGCGGCATGAGAGGTTTAACTATAGCATTCATATTTGCAATAATAATGAACATTGGCTCTTACTGGTTCTCTGACAAAATAGTTTTAGCAATGTACAAAGCCAAACAAATCAATGAATCAGATAATCCAAGATTATACAGGATTGTAAAAGAAGTCATTGAGAAAGCAAAAGTCCCTATGCCCAGGGTTTATATTATTCCAAATGAGGCTTTAAACGCCTTCGCTTGCGGCAGGTCTCCTAAGCATTCTTCAGTAGCTGCCACACAAGGTATATTAAAATCATTGAATGATGAAGAACTAAGAGGAGTTATGGCGCATGAAATTGCGCATGTTAAAAATAGAGATATCTTAATCTCAAGTATAGCTGCAACCATAGCTGGCGTGATTTCTTATGTTGCTTTTATGGCTAGATGGGCTGCAATATTTGGTGGTTTTGGCGGCAGAGACAGAGGTGGTGGAGGAAATATAATAAGTTTAATTGCACTTGCAATTATAACTCCGCTTATTGCAACAATAATACAATTAGCAATTTCCAGAAGCAGAGAATATCTAGCAGATGCAACAGGAGCAAAAATTATAGGGAATTCATCAGGATTAGCAAGCGCATTAGAGAAATTAGAAGCAGGAGCGAAAGCCCATCCTATGAGAAATGCAAATCAAGCAACTGCGCACATGTTTATCATCTCACCATTACGTGGAGGAGCTTTTGTTAAATTGTTCTCTACTCATCCGCTAGTGAGCATTAGAATCCAAAGATTAAAGGATATGAAGTTTTAATTTCTCCTACCACTGGACATCTACACGTAAAGCTTTTAAATAATATTATACCCTATAACTGTACGAAAAGCACGATATTAATAGCTATATTATTTGGAGAGGTGAATTAATACAATGAAAAAATTGATGAGCACTAAATCAGCAGTAATAAAAATTGATGAAATTCGCTCAATTTACGAAGAATACTGGAGAGAAGAAGGTAAAGATTTTAATGAAAATGAGTTTAAAGAATTTTTAAAATTTTTAGAGATTGATTTTTTTGATTGGGTAAGAGAAAATTTAAGACAATTTAGTGGATAATATGTTAATATCATCATTCCAACAACTGATACTCCCTATCAACAATATCCTTTATTCTCTCTGCCTTTTTCTCTCCTATTTTCTCAACTTTTTCAAGCTCTTTTTGCTCAGCATTGATTACATTCTTAACACTTTTAAAATACTTAAGCAATGGTTTGGCTAATGCAGAACCAACACCAGGCAAAGAGCTGATAACATACTCCTGCTGCTCTTTAATGCTTGATGCTTTTTTCTGCGGATGTAGGGAAAAATCCTTTCCTGTTTCTTCCTGCTCTCTTTTTGCTATTATGTTAAGCAGCTGGGCAGTATCCTTAAAATTTTTAGTATATAAAATTGGAACTCCATAACTAACTGTTATTGCAGCCAGCATTCCCCTAATTGCATTTGCATGTACATTCCTTACAGAATAAATATCCTCAATTCCTTCTATTACGAGCAAAGGCCTCTCAAAATTGCTCTTTAAATTTTTAATTTGCTGCAGTAATCTGCCGTCAATAATGCTTTGGACAAAGTCCTCTGCAGTCTTTAGCTCAACACCTACCCTGGAACTTAAAATATAGTCAGCATTTGGCAGGGCCTCCAGCTTTAGATCAACTTCCAGCTCAATAAGCTCTTTTATTATTCCAGAACCTTTCTCCCTAAAGTCAGCAAAAATTCTTATTTTATCATCTTTAACATAGCTTGTAATCTTTTCATCCCTTGTATTCAAAAACAAAGTTAATTTTTTCTTTATGTTTTCAAGATTCCTGTACATCCTTTTTTCCTTATGATGGGCAGACCATTTATGGCCCTCATCCATGGTATCTTTTGTCATCAAAACAATAACTTTCCCTTTTTCATGCCTTCCTGTGCGGCCTCTTCTTTGTATATGCCTTATAGCCGAAGGAACAGGTTCGTAAAAAATAACAATATCTACCTGCGGAATATCCAAACCCTGCTCTCCAATTGAAGTTGCCACCAAAACATTAAACTTTCCTGCGCGAAAATCATCCAGAACAGCTTTCTGCTCTTTCTGCGTTAATCCTGTTTCGCCTTTTTTCAATTGGCCTACAAACAATTTTGCATTTGCATTTTCAATATTATTTAACTTTTCAACAACATCAACACCGTTATCCCTGTACTGGCTGAAAACAATTATTTTCTTGTCTGCATTGCCTTTAATTTCTTTATCGACAATTTTCTGCAGTTCTACTAATTTTGGATGCTCCACTTTCTCTTCATATAATTTTGAAACTTTAATAAAAGCAGAACGAAAATTTAAGTCCTTAACAACATTTTTTACAGCCTTTACTTTTGTATTAACTGCATCATGCTGCATCTTCTGCATATACTTATATAGCGGAATTATACCCTGTGTTTCCAGCAGCTCCAGGCCATGACTGACTTTCATTATTTCCGCCAAAACAGAGATTGCTGTCCACAAAACAAAATCCTTTTCTCCAGTGGAAGCTCTGCCTCTAAGCTGAGCCTGCAAACTTAACAGTTCAGTTTTGCTTACATACCTTAAATTTGTTCTTCTTAAAATCCCCCATTTTTTTAATTTTTCAAGCCTGTCATTCAAAAAATCCTTCAAATACTTTCTGGCTTCTAAAAATACTTCAGGCAGCCCTACCTTAACCCAGCCTATCTCAATTTCATGGACATAAGGCTTAACATCAGGATCCTTGTCAGTCCTTATTTCAATTTCCTCAATATATAGATTTTTACAAACCTCCTGTATTTTCTCTAAATCAGACCCCGGGCTTGCAGTCAGCCCTACAATTCTCGGAAACCTTGATTTTTTATGGTACTGCTTAGCTACCCATGTATAAGAATAATCCTTTACTGCATTATGGGCTTCATCCGCTATCAGCAAAGAAACATCCTCCAGATCAATCCTCCTGTTTATTATGTCATTTTCTATACACTGCGGCGTGCTTACAATAACCACCGCCTTTTTCCAGAATTCTTCTCTTTTTTTTGGCGCAACAGAGCCAGTAAATAAAACAATTTTATTTTCATCCAAATCAATGCATTCTTTGGCTTCATTATATATCTGCTCAGCT
>DAOVKD010000141.1 GCA_030631975.1 Candidatus Woesearchaeota archaeon | reverse complement strand
TATATTCTTCTTCAATTTCTAAATAGTTATCTATTATTTTTGAAGGTGTATCTCCTCCAGGATGACCTTGAACTGAAATATTGCCATTAAAATACCTTAATGCCTCTATAATTTCAGCTTCTTCTCCATTCTCTAAAGTTTGTTTACTGGTTGCTATAACCTTTGCATTCCCTGGGGCTTTTGTGACAGCTAATTTATGGTATTTCTCTATACCAGATTGACCTTTATTTCCAATAACAGGGTCGTCTTCTTTAATATCTATATAACCAGTACCTTTTTGATAATCTGCTAATTCTTCTACTTTACCCCCTTCCTCTTTTGCTTTCCACTGATGAGAATGACAAATATATAAACTGTCTTTGGTAGAACCTGGAACAGGATCTCCTGTCCCTCCAGTGTGTATTAATTTATCAGGGTTGCCTAATTCAGCTAAACTTTCTAAATCTGATGCTTTGTATGTAGTTACATTATAGGCTTTATCAGGATTTTTTTTATTGAAAGCCTCAACTTTTCTTTCGATCCCTTTTGTAAATTGGCTGTCATAATCAACAACAGCTAATGTCCTTTTTGCCTCTTCTGGTTCAATGGTTTTGTATGGAACGGCATTTGCCATAATAAAGTACTAAATAAAAAGAATTTATTTAAATGTTTCTGAAGAAATGAAAATATCTTTTATTTAGTTTTGTGATATCGTAAAGCTAAATCAAAGAAATTTACAAAAAGTCTCTCTGTTTCTTTTCCTAAATTAAACTGAAAGCCGTAAGTTGGAGCCTCAAAGTTTCCTTTTTATATTAATGCAAATCCCTTGTATCCAACAAGCTGATTAATTTTGCCTTGACCAAATCTACGTTTTTGTTTTTTTAATGGCAGGACACCATAATTATTGGTAAGAGTTAGTGTTAACTTGTCAATACCTTCCGTTATTGTATCTTTAACATTCTGAAGTGAAATCTTACTTTCTTCATGATAGTCATCACCTACTTTGTCAATAGCATGGTTATATGCAGTATTTAGAAGTTCATGTCCTGCGTTCACTCCCAATATTGGAATTCCATCATTTGCAGCATTTTGAACAAGTAGTTGAGTAATTGGTACATATGTGTCCCTCTCAACCCTGGATGCGGTTGCAAGCCCTACTTTCGCACTGCCTGGAGAGAGGACTATTATGTCTGAAATTTCTGTTATCTCTGAAGGATCCAGTTTCTGGTAATGTCGAGTATTAAAATTAGCTGAAGGTATTAATCTTTCTAACCATAGTTGAAATTCATCAATCCTTTCGTAACCTAGATCTACTATAGTTATATTTGGCATATGCCATAGTGAACAAATTCAACTATATAAATCTTCCTATTTTAACTACTCTTAAGAAGCAACGCTAAATTTTCTTAGCAAGTTTTATAGTATAATCCTCAAATCCGAGCCTGCGGTAGAGTTTTATTGCAGGCTTATTGTTAACATGTATTTCCAGTGTGATATGGCCTACATTTTTTTCCTTGAGCCATTTCAATACAGGGATGACAAGTTTTTTTCCAATACCCCTCTTTCTATAACCCTTAAGAACATAAAGATTGCTTATATAACCTTTTTTCTGGAATTTTGAAATTGGTAATGGCTCGAAGCATTGCGCTAACACCATCCCTATAACCTTTTTATTTTCTAATGCTATGAAGATTGATCTATTCTTATGCATTAAGTCTTTTTTTAGATAAGAAAAATAAATTTCTTTGTTTTTACCCAATGATTTCAAGGTATCGCTATATTTTAACTCCTCTTTCTTTGACAATATCTTTATTTCCTTTAACTTTTCAAAATCCTTGATTGCAGCTTTTCTGATTATCATGCATAGTCCCGCACTATCTCTTTTATCAGATATTTGCTTAGATTAAATCTCCTCACTTTTGGAAAACCTGGAAAGGTATTGGCTTCAATAAACACTGCATTCTTCTTGTCACTGCATAACATGATGTCCACTCCACCAAACTTTAGTCCAAGAGCATGGATTGCTTTGATTGCAGATTTCTTTGCGGTTTCAAGCTGCTTTTTTGGAAGCAGAGCAACAAAACTGGCTTTTTCTCCTATTGCGCCTTGTGAGATGTTTGTGGTTACTGCTTTAGCTTCATTGCTCCTGCCATAAACATATAATACTTTATCTTTGTATACATACATCCTTAAATCAAATTTCTTTCCCCTGATAAGTAATGGGTTTATTGCCTCTTCTACAATTATATCTTGTTTAAGTATCTGCCTTAAGAAATTTCTATTATCTGTAATATCAACAAAACTCCATCCATAATCTGATTTCTTGCTGAGTATTTTTCCATTTCGAAATCTAAAGTTTGTCATCCACCTTCCTTTCTCTAAATAGGTAATTCCTTTGCCCATAGATCCGTAGCGCACTTTGATAAACAGTTTAAATCCTTTATCCAGTAAGGAAAAAACCTCACTGGGTGTTTTGGCGGAAAATGACCTTGGGACCAATACACCAACTTTCGCAACTAATTTTTTGGTCAATTCCTTATCACGGTCTTTTGCAAGATGCCTTGGATGATTTATGTAACTAATTTTTTTACCTTTATAGGTGTCTTCAATGATCTGCCTGATGTTTTTCCAGAATGCAACAAATTTTGTATAAAAGCTTTTGCTGCCATAAACCCCTTTGTAATCTTTTGGCTCAATATACCTGTCCCAGTAGGAAAAAGGGAAGCATGGGAAAATGATAATTTCATCTGATGAGGTAGAAGGCAGTTTATTTTTTAGCAAAGATAAATAATCAATATGCTTGACTCTAATTGAACTTCCATGAAAAAACCGTTTTTGACTTACTAATTTAAGATAAGTATCAAAATCCTTTTCATCCCCGAGCACAAGCAATGTTTTTGTTTTCTTTGCCATAGAAAATCAGCAATTCTTTCAGTTTATAAATTTTTACAATATGTAAAGTAAAGTGTCTAATTAAACATGTTTGGGGCTGTGCCAGATCAGTATTGCAAGCGGGCATGCAACTACGTTGCATGCAGGGCGAGTCAAAATACTGCATCTTACTTGATTAAATAAAAAACATTTAGTTAAGATACACAGCATTTTAGTTAATATCATTGCATAATTCTGCCCACCCGCCTCCCCTTAATTAGGCACAGCCC
>DAOVKD010000001.1 GCA_030631975.1 Candidatus Woesearchaeota archaeon | reverse complement strand
GCTCTCTTATTTGATGCAATCAAAGCAGGAGCATCTCCTGCCCTTTTACTGCCATAAACATAGTCAAAATTATGTCCTGTTACTTTGATAGTTGCATCTACAAGCTCCTTAACTGTTACCCCATTGGAAGTTCCCAGGTTTATGATTTCATTGTTTCCCTTATCTATTGCAATAACGTGCGCTCTTACCAAATCATCCACGTCAATATAGTCCCTTATACATGTGCCATCTCTTGTTCTGTAATTCTTCCCGAATATTGTGAGCTTATCCCTTTTCCCGGTTACCACTTCCATTACTATCGGAAGGATATTCTCAGCTTCTGGATCAATATAGCCAAGAATGTCTCCTGCAACATTAAAATACCTGAGTAAGACATACTGGATACCATGTATTTTAGAATACCATTCAATAAGCTTTTCGCATTCAAGCTTTGTAAAGCCGTAATAATTAATAGGATTTGCAGGTGTATCCTCAGTAGCTACTTTCACTTTAGGAATGCCGTAAACTGCTGCGCTTGAAGAAAATATAATCCTCTTAACATTATGTTTTACCATCATATCCAAAAGATTTATGGTGCCGGAAATATTGCCTGAATACTTCTGGGCATTGCGCATAGATTCCCCTACTGATTTATATGCGGCAAAATGCATTACAGCATCAACTTTATTTTCAAAGACTTTTTCAAGAGCTTTTCTATTTGTTAAATCCGCCTTATAGAACCTGGCTTTTTTATGCACTAGTTTCTTTAAGCCTTTGGAAAGATTATCCACCACAATTACCTTATAGCCCTTTTCGATGAGTGATTTTACCGCTATACTGCCGATATATCCCGCTCCTCCTGTTACTAAAATGCTCTTAATCATTTTTTAACACCCACTTGCTTCCGAAATGCCAGAATGCAATAAAATAACATAAAAATAAAATCCATCCTCCATTGGTATGGAATACGTCAACTGCAAACTCCGGGGAAATTTTAACTCCCACCAATACCAGCAAAAATACCCTTATTATATTCAGGAGATATGTTCCGATTATACCCGGGATAAACAGCAAAAACATTCTTTTTTTATTGAGCTCATTCCAGTTAGTAATAACTAATATTATGAACAACGAGATAAAAAACAGCAATGAATCTATTCCTGAGCACACCGAGCTTATGCCAACAAAAAAACTACCCACTCCTAAAGTAGGCCCTGAGCCTGGAGCCAGGAGTAAAACTACATCGTCAAAGATTATTGAAAAGACAAAATACAATGATTTTCCAATGATTACACTGAAAAAAAACCATGACTCATGGAACCACCAAATCAGGTAGTAGTATAAAATCAATAGTATAGAGAATGCTATAATATCCTTGAAGTACTTTTTGATGAAATTGAATATAAATTCCCTGTTAAATATGGCAAACCCTAAAAATACTATGAAAAATAAATTAAAGCTAAATTTTAATGCGGTTATAAGAGTAACATGATCTAGTGCATACTCTAAATTAAGTTTTACCCAGTACTTAAACGCATAATGCGAGATAAAAAATAAGAATGCTGAAATTCCAAATATTAATGTCTGCTTATAATCTTGTTTATACGGCTTAAAATCAAGTATATCCTTCCTTCTCCACAATAGAAAGGACACAATAACAAATATTGCGCTGTTCAAAAAATTTTGCTTGTTCAGGCCATACAAAATCTTGAAATAAAATTCAGCGGGTATCGCTAAATGCTCCACAAAAAACGCTGTTTTTGAAAAGAAAAGGAAAATACCCAGCTGTAAAACCAAAAGTATGGCAAAAAATATAGCTGCCCTTACAACAAACTGCTTAAACCCTTTCTTCTCAAAGATTTTTAACATTTTACAGCTTCCTGTGTATAATAACCTCCTTTCCTTTTGGCAATTTCCTGGCTTTCTGCTTTAGATTAGCGAAAACGCCAAAGCTCTTCCTGTTTACAGCCAAGGCTAAAAAACCAAAAACCGAGGTTGTTATTAACTCCCATTTCCAGACATTAACCGAAGTTATTCCGCCTGTAATGCCCGCTACATTCTCATCATAACCCAATGCTATTCCAATAGCCGCACTAATCATGATGCTGAAAGTAATGCTAAGGATAATCCTCTCAAGTAATTTGAGTTCCCGGAAGAATATTAATGTTATAAATAAGCCCGGTAAAAATAATGCAAACAATAATCCTAATATTGAAATTAAGCTATTCATCGCTCACCACCCAAAAATGTATCTCGCTAGTGCTTTCCTTTTCCTGCTGCATTAGAAAAACGCTGAGCATCCCATAGTCAAAATCATCCTCAATGTTAAAACTCCGGTTTATTGTTTCCATCTCCCCATCAGCAAGAAATAATGAATTTTTATCAAGCAAAATTTCTTTTATCTTTCTCAGCCTGCAGGGATCTGCATTTATCAAAAACGGAACTCTTCTTTTTGTGCTTCTATCATAAAGGCTCATGCCCTTTATATCGAAATGTGAATTAAAGGTTGAAATTGAAAAAAAGCCGTTTGACATATTAACTTCCCCAAGCTCAAAAATTTTCTTCCAGTCAAAATAATAATTAATGCGATTGTCCTCATAAATAATGTCAAGCTTATGCGCATCGCTTTTACCAACATTTACGGTATCCTTAAGCCATTCTCCATTAAAATTTGTAAATAAGTATGCCTCATTGCCAGCTTGATTAAAGATAAATATTGCAGTCTTTTCCCCATCAATATTGTGGAATGACGCTTCCAGCAGCCCTATACCTTCCAGGGCATTAAAATCAAAACTGAAGCTGTAATTCTGCATGCCTTTCAATACAGCATCCCTTCCATCAAAAAGGTATTTTTCAGACGGTATGTCTTCATTTATAAGAGAAGGGTCTACCTCGATATCATAATCAAGCGACCGCATTAAAGAATCGTTAATAGAGTTTTCATCAGCAGCATTTTCAAATAAGGTGTAAACTCCTAAAAATGGGATTGCCCAAAATTCATCTGAAAATTTTGCAGGCCCGCTCACTACCTGCATGCTGCTTCCTTGGGAAACATCCCTTAGAGATTGTATCCTATAGACCTGCCTGCACTTAATTGATGCAGCCAAGGAATTGCAATTTTCTTCCCTGCTAGTTAAAATTATATCCCCGAATGATATAAATGACTTTTTTGTATATAGTGATATGTCTTTAAAATGCATGTTTCCCTTAAAATTAAAAATCGGCATTCTGTTTATTTTGACTATAATGTTGGTATTTTTAGATTCAAGGAAAAGCTCATTCACACCGACTTTAACCGGGCTGGCTCTTCTATGCATCTCAGTCATGCCATTATCATTTATGATGAAATAAACATCAGAGCAGTGAAAAAGTATCATAAAATTTTTATCGAGGATTATGAGAAAGGTATGCGGCTGAACAAATGTCTGGAAATCTAATTTAAGTGTAAAATCTGTCCAGAACAATTCACTTGCTGTGGAATTCTGCAGATAAGCCTGGCTTGGAAAATTTTGATTCTCATCAGGCTCTATTAAAGAAATCAGTAACTTGCCATCACCTTCTAATCCTGTGCCAAATGAATAGGTATTCTGGGGGTTATTCAGGTATAATTTTAATTCATTGCATGCTTCGCTTTCACAGACTGCGTTTAAATCAGTTTCAGTTCTCAACAAATGGACATCTTCTTCTGATTTTTTTCTTAACTCAGTAATTTTTTTTGAGATAAGATTGGAATTAATATTATAATCCCGTATGTATTCTGGGTGTGTAACCTCTATTGGGGAATCCCTATAAGCAATTAAGCCGTTAATCAATATATAAGTGCTATCCATCCTAAAGTCTATTTTGCCGTTTGTTATATCGTCAAGATTCTTGCTGAAAATCAATTCCTCATTGATGTAATACTTTATTCCATCGCTTACATTAATAAAAACATCATTCTCAGATTTAAGATTACTTATCCTCTTTCTTTGCCTTTTAATTGAGCCATTATCCCTATAGGCAAATTCAACCTCTGAAGCATCATCATATATCGTAAAAGAATATTTGGTGTTATTTTCGTCGTGGAAGATTGTTGTAAAACTTCCTGTATTCAAAGCATTCCTGTATTTATATTGGATGTTGTAGTTTTCCCAGCCTATCATTCCGTAATTATCACTCTCAGAATATATAAATCCGGAATTGCCCAAAGCGCTATTTAAGAGGTATTTGCCTGAATTTGATTCATTTCCTTCTGCAAACTTCAAATTTACTTTTTTACGCTGTTTGGCTGCGCACTTATAGATTCCCTCAGTCACATCGTACAAGTTGAATAGCTCTAATTTTGCGTTGTACTCATATGTAGAGGGCTTGGCTTCAAGATTTCTGATAGAGAAGGAAAAATCATAATTCTCATCCAGCTGAACTTTATTTGGAAGATTGTCGGGGAATGGAAAGTAAATCTCACTAAATCCATCATCTAAATCCTGCCTGAAAAAAATATGAAAAGCCAAAGATATTGCAATTGCTAGGAAAAGTATGATAACTAAAAAATTATAGTTTTTGTTATTACTTGACATAAATAACAAAATATTGGTTTTTATTTATAAATCTTTCTATTACTATATAGTGGTTAAGAATGTAAATAATAAAAAACGGCACTGTCTTAATTAGTATAGCTTAATTTTGCATGAAGAAAGTTTCCCCATGCCCATACTTTAGTTGCTTGTTCCTCTAGAATTGCTGGCGTCACATTTTTCTCTAATTTATGCATAAAATTCCAATTATCAAAAACAAATATAAAATCATCATCATATCCCATTATATAAGATTTAGTGCCTGATTTGATGCTTTTCTTACCTAAATTCTTAGCAGACTGACATGAAATAGCATATACTATTTTTTCTTTCAACAAGTCTTCATTTTATCTGAGAACTTGTAAACTTTTCTCCTATGAAAAACGAGAGTGAGAGCCTAATCCAGAGTATTATGTCAATTTAAATTTTAAGAACTGGATTAATAAACTTTAGAATTAAAATATCATTGTTTCCTTGTCAGGGACTCTGGTAAGCAAAGGTCTTTCTGCAGGGCATTTCTCTTTTGCCTCCTGATTTACGCAATAGTACAAAGAACATCAGAATTATTAATCTCTGAACCAATAGCTTCTCTAACTAGATTTTGTCCCTGTTTAATTAATGGTTTATTTCTTAATATTGGTATAAATTCTAATTGTATAGTAACTTTTTTATCTTCAACTCTCGCGTTGAATCTAAACGATTTAATATTTTTTAATGCAAGTTTTGGTATGTTAAATATTTTAGAAGCATCAAAAATGCGTAATCCAGTAATAAATCCTTCCTTGTCTATATCCACAATAAGGTTATCAAAATCTAACGATTTCAAATAATCTCTATTTTTAATTTTAAATAATAATAAGTCGTTAACATAATCGTAAATGCATTCTCCTTTTCCTAATGCTTTAAGATGTCTGCCTTTCATTTTTTATCTTCCAATAGTTTTAGATTAGGCATATAGTCTGTATTTATAAAAGTTATTATTTCTAATCGGTCACTTTTCAATTCAAATATTATTCTCAAATAGCCCCATTTTTTCCGAAAAAAGGCTGCATATCTTCCATTTCTCTGCAGCCCTACACCCCTTGGAGTTTCTCTTGATAGAATATTTCTTAAGTTCTCTTCTTTAAATACTTTTCTTTGAGCATCGCTTAAATGATCAAGAGCGTGAGGGCTTACATTAATTTTCGATTTATATTCAGAAATTATTCGTTTGAGCCTATGAATGCTTACAGATTCTATGATTTTTGTTGTATCCATAATAATTGGATGATAATCTTTTGCTTATAAATATATTCATTCTGAAATTAAAAAAGAAATTCCTACACAACGACCATCTAAGGCAATGTAAATTAGCATACTTCTTCTTCACTTACACAAACTGGTTCATAAATGCATTGCTCTGTACAGTATGGATTTGATGGTGCAAATGGATTTTCCTCGTCGCATTCCTGAGATGCTGTACATCCGTAATCTGATTCACAATTATCATCTTGAATCTGGCAATTTTCATCACAGTAATCTTCTAGATAATCAAACCCATAACTACATTCTTTTAACATGGTGTTTGGCTCTACACCATTGCATTCTAGTGAAGCACTGCAGAAGTGTTTGCATTCATTAACATGCTGGTATTCACAATCTACACACTTATTATATGTATTGTCTTTGTTGCATGTATATTCATGCGTTATTCCCCACAAGCCATCTGCTTCGCATTCTTCTCCTGGATTTATTACACCATCTCCGCAATAACCGTCTATTAAAGTAATTTCTTCACATTCATCTGAGCAGTAAGTGCAGGTTCCACCTTGTGGATCACATGGAACACCATTATTTCCTGCATCGTCGCATTCTTCATTAGCATCTGTAATACCGTCTCCGCAATAAGGCAATGTGCAGTCATTTCTGCATTCATCTTCATTAACATCATTACCATCGTCGCATTCTTCACCAGTTTGCTCAACACCATCACCGCAATATTCATTTAGGCATAATGCGCTGCAGCCATCATTATCATCATTATTTCCATCATCGCATTCCTCATGACCATCATCTACATTATTATCCCCGCAATAGCCATCTGTCAATGTAATTTCCTTGCATGTGCCTGAGCAGTAAGTACAGCTTCCATCATACGGCGGAGTACATGGAATGCCGTTATTAACCCCGTCATCGCATTCCTCTAATCCTTCTACTGCTTCATCTCCGCAAACTGAAGGTATGTACACGCATTGATATGAACAGAAAGGATTTAGTATAGCAAATGGATTTTCCTCGTCGCATTCCGGAGATGCTGTACAGCCATCATAACCTGATTCACAATTATCATCTTGAATCTGGCAATTTTCATCGCAGTAATCCTCTAAATAACTGAAGCCGTATTCATCGCATGTTTCCAGCATTGTGCTTGGCTCTACACCATCACATTCTGGATCAGCACTGCAGAAGTGTTTGCATTCATTAACATGCTGGTATTCACAATCTACACACTTATTATATGTATTGTCTTTGTTGCATGTATATTCATGTTCTACTCCCCACAAACCGTCTGCTTCGCATTCTTCAGGTGGTTCTACAATACCATCCCCGCAATAAGGAACATATTCATGCTTGCATACACAAGCAAGGCAAGTATCTATCGTATACACATCACCATCATCACAATCAGCATCAACAACACATTCAGCTCCACAGATATCTTTTACACAATAAACATCTGGTGTTGCGCTGCAATCCACAGAACAATCACTGCATTCACATGCATCTAAATCACAGGTGTCATCACATGAATCAGTTTTAGTATAGTCATCTTTTATTTTATTTCCATTATAGTCAACTAGTTTCTTATCTTGGCATGTGTCGTCATAAGTTACTTCGCAGCTGTCTCCTGGGCAGTCTTCATCATTACCACAATCTGCATAGCATTTATCTTTTACGCATTGATAACTAAAGGCATCGTATATACAACCACAACATTCATTACAATATCCATAATCATCTCTTGTACCGTATTTCTTGCCATCGCAGTCTTCTGTTACTGTTTGCAGGCAATACATATTGTTATCATTTCCTGGAGGTTCACATTCTTCATATCCAACATCAAAATTTCCATCTCCGCAATAACCATCTACCAATGTGATTTCTTTACACTCAACAGAACAGTAAGTGCATTGACCATCATAAGGAGGATCACAAGGTTGCCCATTATTAACCCCAGCATCGCATTCTTCATCTCCTTCTACAATACCATTTCCACATTCAAAGCAGTTAGGATGATTAGGGTATAAAGTTGGTTTGCAATCTCCTCCACATCCTGTATCAACTTGGCATAAGCACCCTTCTGAGCCTGCTGTTCCGCATCTTCCATGTTCTGGATAATCAACTAAAGTTGTACCATCACAATAATCACCTGGGCAATTGCAATCAGTGTCTTCATCGCATTGTGCGCCGCATTTTCCAACAACACAATCATAATTTGAATATTTGCATTCACAATCTGTGCATTCTACATCTTGGTAAAGTTTATGAGATTTTGAAGTACATTTCTCCGGGCAGTCACCAGCAACAACACAATCAGCATCACATTTTCCAACATCACATGTATGACTTATTGTATCATCTCCTGTTGTACAATGATATCCAGGATTACCTTCAACACATTCTGAAATAAATTCTGCCCTGTAATCCCAGGTATAGTCTATTTTATCTGGATCATAGAAACATTCTGTAACTCCATCAATATCATTAGCTAAACAGTTTACATCAGTTCCATCAGCGCAGAAAGGAGCTGTATCTTCTTCGCAGGTTTCTTGTCCATCACAATACAAGCCATTATCGCATTCTTGTACTAAAGATGTTGAATCTAAAACACAGCTAGCATCCAGGCATGTATAATCATCATGCATTATCCTGCTTCCATCACAATAATCATCATCTAAATCATTACAATCTTCTACAGTTGTTGTTTCTGTTGTGCATTCATAATTGACACATTTTCCTTCATCATGCTTTACCAAATCATTATCACAATAATCATCATCTAGGTTATTGCAGTCATCGTCATCTACGCATCCTACACATAAAGGATCATTATAGGATATTGTAGGTTTGCAGGGACCATGACAAGGCTGAGTGCTTGTATCACACATACACCCATTGCATTCACCATGCTCTGGATAATCATAGTAATTATTACCTGCGCAACCATCATCTGGACATGGGCAGTCACCATCAAGAGCGCATTCTGTGCCGCAAACATCTTTTACACAATAAATTTGTGGTGTTGCGCTGCAATCCACTTGACAATCAGAGCATTCACATGCATCTAAATCACAAGTGTCATCACATGAATCAGTTTTAGTATAGTCATCTTTTATTTTATTGCCATTATAGTCAACTAGTTTCTTATCTTGGCATGTGTCGTCATAAGTTACTTCGCAACTGTCTCCTGGGCAGTCTTCATTATTACCACAATCTGCATAGCATTTATCTTTTACACATTGATAATTTTCAAATGGATCGTCTACACAGCCACAATTTACATTACAGCTACCATATTCATCTCTTTCAGCATACTTCTTGCCATTGCAGTCTGTTAATGGTGTTTGTGGGCAGTATGAATTATCATCAGTCTCTGGCAATTCACATTCTTCATGACCAACATCTAAATTACCGTCTCCACAATAGCCATCTTCCAAAATTATTTCTTCGCAAATATCTGAGCAATAAGTGCAGCTTCCACCATAAGGCGGAGTGCATGAAACACCATTATTAACTCCGTCATCGCATTCTTCTCCAGGATCTACTTTACCATCTCCGCAAACCGCTTCTGCATATAAACACAATTTCTTCAATGAAACACTGTTTGCATGTGTATCTGGAGGGCATGTGGAAGCAGTATGCATTATAATATTATTAGCGCCGGAATTAAATGTAAAATCACCTAAATCATCTAGTCTAACTGTAATTGCGCAGGGATCAGCATCATCTTCAGTTTCCAGGCCAGTATCTGTATTAATCTCTAAATAAAAGTCCTCATTTGTCTGGCATTGCCCCGGATGGCCTCTCCACACTTGTCCGATAACTGAATATGCGCCTCCAACAGGAACATTAATTGACTCTGTATCTTGCGGAGGGCAAGTTGAATGGCAGCCATCCCCGCAAACTCCTAAATCCACATCAAATACATAATCAGCATCAACACAATCTGGAAGTTCTAGATTACAGTTCTCATCACAACCATCATTATTGTCATTGTTTCCATCGTCGCATTCTTCTCCAGCGTCAATATTTCCGTCACCGCAGTAAGGCTGTGGCTCATGTTCGCACATGCAGGTATCTAAATTGCATGTGTCAATAGTATGAGGATCGCAGTCAGAGCAGTCATCATCTGAATCGCATTGTGCGCTGCATTCTCCCTTTACGCATTGGTAATTGAAAGTATCATCAATGCAGCCGCAGTATTTATCACAATAACCATAAGCATCACGTTCAGCATATTTCTTTCCATTGCAGTCAGTTAAAGGAGTTTGTGAGCAGTATGAATTATCATCAGTCTCTGGCAATTCACATTCTTCACTTATGCCGTCCTGAACTATGTTGTCTCCGCATATTTCCAAATTGCAGTTAGCATTGCAACCGTCGTTATTATCATTATTGCTGTCATCACATTCTTCACTTCCTTCTAAGATTCCATTTCCGCATTCTTCACAATAACCATTTCCAGCTAAACCATTGTTATAATGGCTTAATATTTCTGAAGAGGATAAAGCTCTGCTGTAAAGAGCAACTTCATCCATCATGCCATTAAAATCATCTCCAGGTCTAGATAATGTAAAGCTGTAGCCAGCAAGATTAGCAGTAGTTGCTGGAATTGTTCCGCTAAAAGACATAGTTCTTTCAACTCCATCAACATATATCTTCGCTTTGTCTGCATTTGTTGCTCCACTTCCATCATAAACAGCAGCTAAATGATACCATGTTCCAGATGGAATATTTGAAGAGTACCCATTCCAGTAACCATAAGAATTTGCTCCGTTTCCTACTTCAAAATATATTTTACCACCATAAGGAGCAACTGAAATATCATTATTTCCATTATTTATTTTATCGAAGACTCTTTCATTAGCAGTGTTGCTGTCTTGTTTTATCCAACCCATTATTGTAAATGCTGATACAGAATTTAATTGTGTGACATCTCCTAAATCAACATAATCATTTCCATCAAAGCTTAATCCATTCCAGATTTGTCCAGGCGCCCATGTCCCTCCATTTAGAGTTCCATCATAACTATCATATGAATCATAAGCAGTTGTTCCAGAGGTTTCATCTAATCTCCAATAAGATATCATGCCACTTAAACATTCAAATGTACAAGTTGAACTACAACCATCACCATCTGCATTATTTCCATCATCGCATTCTTCATCTCCTTCAACTATTCCATTTCCACAAACAGGCTCTTCTTCTTCATAACCGCAGAAAGTTATATGGCTTAGGTCTTTATCTAAATCTAAAGTGCCGCTTGTGCCATCTTCTGCATAATGATATCCTCCACTTTCAGGGTTCCCTGCTTTAACAACAATGCCATCAGCAGGAGAAGTTCCAACATCCCAATCTGCTGAATCACAATTTCCAGTTACAGAAGTTCCAGAATAAATCGTGTCACTTTCTGTCCATCCACCATTGCACTCCCATTTTGCAACACCAAAATCAAAATCAAATTCCTTGCATTCATTATCAGGTGAACCAATTTCCTTATCTTCTATTTCTATTTTGCAATTCTCATCGCAGCCATCACCATTTACATTATTGCCATCATCGCATTCTTCTTCAGAATCAACTGTTCCATCTCCGCAAATAGGCGTTGAGACATGGCGTGTTGAGCCTCTTGAACCTCCACCTCCGCCTCCACCTGTACTGCCATACCCTCCTAAATATCTTATAGTAGATATATTTGTTATATTTGGCAGGCTAACAGGGTCATCATTTTCTTCTTCAACAATAAAAATAAACGGGCCGTTTCCATTTTCTTCCGAATTTGTTTCTATTATAGTCGGTGGAATATCTTTTGAATTTATTCCCATTAAGCTTATCGATGGAACATTTTTATTAAAGCATTTTTCTTCATTGGCATTGCAAAACTCAGAATAACTGACTGAATTTTGCGTTATTGAATTACCCATCAACAGAAATAAGCCAATGCTTCCAAGTAAGAAAGTAAATGCTGATAATACTAACAGTCCTTTTTTCAGTTAAACCACCCGTATTTTTGGTATTTCTTTTACAGTAGTACCAAATACCTTTGTATTAGCAAGGCTAATATAAATATTTTTGTAGGTTAGAAAGTATAAGAAACATAATTTAGATTTTAAAATACACAATTAACAGGCTATTATTTTTCACGACTGGCTTAGGAAAACAATTAGCAATCCAGGCAATTAATTTGCATTTAGATTTTTCCATTTTGTAAAAAATTAATGTCGCAAAAATCTATCAACAGTTTTTATTCTAACTAGAACTCTGTAAAAAACTTTGCTTTATGAAGTCTTTTGAAAACTCCTTAGTTGGAAGAATTTTATAACTCATTCCAATCCACAAACTCTCTTTTTTTAATTTGATCTTTAGACTTCTTATAAGAACTCATAAATTCAGTATCTGCCATTAATTCTATAGATTCTATAATAGAGTCAAACTCAGTCTTTACTCTAACTAAATCCAGAATTGCATCTTTCCGAATACATATTGTACCTGCCATTATAATAGTGTATGTTACTTACTTATTAATAAATTTTGCCTTTTTTGCTGTAAAACAGTTTTCCGCCGAGAAAACTCTTTTTCAGCAGGAATTAAATTTCTAATTATCCCCTATGATTTTGGATGTTCAATGGCGGTTTTACAAAAAATCGTCATGGCTTTTTGAAGAATTCCATAAGAACTTGCTGAAAAATATCATTCTTCTAAAAATTTCTAGAGAAGAATTCTTAAAGTGCCTACGGCTTAAAAATATTTTTTACTATTTGTGTTAGGGAAAAATTAGGCTGGAAGCCAAAGTATGGTTTGAAAGAGATTATTTCCTCTGCTTGGGAATGGAAGCAGAAACATCCTGATGGTTATTGGGGTTTTTGCAGGCAAAATTTCTTAATGATGAACGATTTCACTAGTAATATCAATCAACTCTTTACATTTTTCTATTAATTCTTTGATTTCTGTTTTATCTTTGGCAGGAATTTCAATACCATAAGTAAACTCTTCTCTCATTTCAATAACATTGCTTTCTTGTTCATCTTCTGCTTCAATATACTTTAGCATCTCAATAAACTTGCTGTCAATTTCTATTTTGTCTTCCTCCTTTAAATATTCAATCAATGAAATTGTGCATGTTTGATTTCTGCTTTCATAGCCAAACTTTGCAACAATTGCCAGCATACAATGGTACATGCTGTAGAAAACCATACTTATGCTAATGTCTGAGAAATTTCCTTTTTGTAAATGATTTATGGCTTTAAGATTGTGCTTTGCTTTTTCAATGTGCTTTTTAGCTGTTTCAATGTCTGGCTTTATACTTAAAAGTCCTCTGTGCTTCTTTCTTTTACCTAGCTTCTCACATTCCTCAATTTCCTTCTTTGCCTTATCAAGACACCATTTTACTTGATTAGAAGCCTGTGACATTTTTAATTGCCCACACATATTTATCCTGCCCGCATAATATTACAGCATTCCTAACGATATCAATAATCGCTTGTTTTTTATTCTTAGTATTTTTTAAAAGGTCGCCTGTTGTCAGCTTAATAAGATGTATCTTTTTTGGCAGTGTTTCTTGTATCCCACTAACAGTTTTAGTTACCTCCTTAAACTCACCTTTTTTTATAACCAACATAATATCAATATCTTCTGCCTGCTTGTAATTCTTTATTGCAGAGCCGTACATCATTATAATTCTGTCTTTTTTGAATAGTTTCTTAAATTCCTCCTTCCATCTTCTGAAATTATTAGCTTCGTCAGCTAATAAGAAAGAGATAAGCTTCCTTACGTAATCATCTTCTAATTTTGGCTTATACACTATTGATTTCCCTATCCGTCTGTCTATTATTAATTGTTCATTAAGGAGCCTTTTGAATATCTTCTGGGCGCCTACATGACTTATGCCCAAAACCTTGCTTATAGAGTTGGCATTATAGAAAGCAGTGTAATCTTTAAACAAAATAAGCAAAGTTTCCCTCTCCTTTTTAGTTAAAGATACCATGATAACACCAAGTTACTATATAGGAACTTGCAGTTACTATATAAATCTTTTCTTTTTCTTTTTTTATATTAATTTCTTTTAATAAAACTCTATAAAAACTTTCCCTTAAAAAATAGCATTTATTTCTTTCTTTTACAAACAGGTTTATGCAGTTGTCCTTTTTTATAAAATCGATAATAAAGGTTTATTCCTAAGAATACTATTAATGTCAAAATTATTATTCCAAAAGCCGGATTATTGTCTAGAATGCCAATAAGTTTTCCAGTGATTGCTTCTAAGCCCGATTTTTGTTCTTTAGCTGCATCAACTACGTTTTCTGCTGCAGTTTCTTCTTCTTCAAATTCTTCATCTTTTAATTCTTCAAATTCTTCTTCAACAGTCTCTTCCTTAACTCTGCATTTTCTGGCCATTGCAGGAACTTTGCTTATTGTTGGGCATTCCTCTTTTGAAGTATGCTGGGGAACTTTGACAAATGAGCATTCTCTTGTCTGCCACTTACCGTCGCATGCAGACCATTCTCCACATTCCCAATCCATGTTGCAGGTGTAAGCAGAGCTTCTGCCTCCACCGCCTCCGCCACCACTACCACCAGCAGTGGTTGTTGGAGGTTGAGAACATGTTCCACAATCTGCTGGACAAGAAGAGCAACTTTCTCCACTATTGCATGCACCATCCCCGCAATATGATTGCTGCTGGATTCCTGAATGATCTAAACCAGTTATCTTAAATGTTGAATTTGTTTCGTCAGTAAATGTGCAATTATATTTGTCATTATCAGCAGTTCCTGGACATTTAATGCCATATTCATCAGCGCCATTGCATAAAGAAGAGATTTGACTTATTGAAGTAATTTCAGCATCTTTTATGCATAAAGTTGTTAAATTATTTACATTATCGACATAAAGTGTTTTTGTTTCTCTTTCCGGCAATGTAATGCCGCTAATTATTACTGAGCCAGTATCGTTATTGATATTTTTTTCATAGCTAATATTGCTAAAGTCCAGTTTAGTCTCATTAGTAAAGTTATAATTAAATTCAACTAAAACAACTCCATTCTCCTTAATCACAACAGAAACTTTTCCTTCGCAATTACCAAGATTTGTTGTACCATTAATTTCCGCTGTTAAATTTAAGCTTGAATTAATATTATCAGAAGTTCCAATTATATTATCAACATCATCATCATAGCCATCATTATCACCATCTGTATCAATACAATCAGCCAAGCCATCATCATCAGAATCTGCAAAGCCCTCATCTATAATGCCATCACAGTTATTATCTACTCCATCGCATATTTCCTCTGCTTCTGGATTAATAGTTGCATTATTATCGTCACAATCGTTATCGCATTCAGCATCATAGCCATCTCCATCATTATCAGTAATAATCTCTGAATATGCAGTGCAGGTATTATTTGTGCAGGAGCAATTATTTAAGCAGGCATTAGGTGTTTCATTATATTGCCTGTATGCGCCGTTATAGCAGCCATCTAAATACTCGCAATCTGTTGCCTGACAGTCTCCATCGGATTCACATTCTGCATTGCATTGGTTCTTGTCGCAAGTATGTATATAAACATACAGCCCTGTTGTGCATTGGTCATTTTCCTCGTCACAAGTTGAGGTGAATCCTGTTGCAAAATCCAATGTAAATGGATTATCATCAGAATCATCGTCACATGCAGCAATTTCTGCTAAATCATTTGTAGAGCAGTTTATTTCAGTCCCATCTTGGCAGTCTAAAACAGCATCACAATATTCTTCACCATCACAGAATAAGCCATTATCGCAGTTTGTATCATTTGCTGTATATTGGCAGTCATTTACAGCATCGCAGGTATCATCAGTACAGTCTACATCATCATCACATAAGCTGTCATTTGCTGTATGAACGATTATATCATTAACTTCATCGCATGAGTCTACTGTACATGAAACTCCATCTCCGCAATCTCTAACATCTCCACTACAAACACCATCATCACATTGATCATCTATAGTGCAGAATAAGCCATCATCGCAACTTAAACTTTCATTCGCTGCTTGTGTTTCACAATTATCATTATCCTCATTACATACACCCTGGCTGCATTGATCGTCTAAATAAGAGCAGTCAATATCTTCTGGATCAGTGCATTCATTTATTCCTAAACATTCTTCCTCCCCATTGCAGTATAAGCCATCGTTGCAATCAGCATCTTGAGTTCCATCATAAGCTTCATTTCCATCTGCATCGCATATTGCGCAAATTCCTGCATCATTTTCATATGAATCACAATCAGACCACTCTCCAGCTATACATGTTCTAGTTCCCTCGCAGTTTCCTGAACCGCAAGATTGAATCAAATTTTCATCAATTTCATCATTGCAATTATTGTCTATGCCATCACAAACTTCTGAGGCTCCTGGATTAATTAAAAAATTATCATCATCGCAATCATTTCCCATTGGACATTCAAATTCATCATATTTATAGTAAGTATCATTATCAGCATCTACACAAACAGCAGAGTTATTTACAAAAATCTGCCTTGTTTCTGTTTCTCCTGTATTTCCTGCAAAGTCATTTCCGTATACCTTATAAAAATAAGTTCCTGTACCAAAAGCTGTTTTGTTTATATGCCAGTTCTGGCCTGAACCGGGCATTGTTTCATTTGTTCCGTTCCATTCCAATAACGCGTTTTCAAGCGCTTCATCAGAATTAACATTAATAAAAATTGAGGTATCGGTTGTGTTTGTATTGTTCTCAGGAGTTGGATCAGCAATTGTCATAACCGGAGCAGTCTTATCCAAAGATAATATTGCCCCAAAAATATTTATTCTGGGAAAAGTCAGCCCAGTTTCAGAATCATAAATTTGTTTTCCAGTATCCTTAAGACAGCTTTCAGCCTCATTTGGAATTGCATCCCTGTTTTCTGCCAGCTTAAGATATTGCGCAACTAAAGCAAAAGCTGCTGCAACATGCGGTGTTGACATTGAGGTTCCGCTTTTAGAGGTAGTTCCACCACCATTTTCCAGGGAAGTTATGCTTATTCCAGGGGCAAATAAATCGGTTATGTTGTTTCTATTGTACACTATTTCGTCATTTTCATTGACAGCTCCGACAGAAGTTACATTTTTAATGCACGCTGGTGAAGCAATTCTATCTGCACTTCCTTCATTTCCTGCAGCAGCAATAACTGAAATATTTTTTGCAATTGCAGCATCGACTGCAGCAGCAGTTCCCAAATAAGAATCATCACAATGTTCTGGATATAACAATCCTTTAGTGCCTAAACTCATGCTTATTACCGTTATGTTAAAAGCATCAGCATTATTAATACACCAGTCTATCCCGCTAATTACATCTCCAGTGTAACCATTGCCCCCGGAATCAAGAGATTTTATTGCGACTATATTTGCATCTGGGGCTATGCCTGTGTAAATTTCATTATTTGAAGCTACTATGCCTGCAACATGTGTACCATGACCATTATCATCCATTGGATCCTCATCAGAATTTACAAAGTCATAACCACCAATTACTTTTGCACAAGAGCCGTCATTAATATTATCTGTAATTGCACAACCACCCAAATCCGTATGGGTGTAATCAACCCCAGTGTCTATTATGCAGACAGACTCCCCTTTTCCGGTCAAGTTTGTTCCATTATAAATTAATCTCCAAGTATTAGTTGCATTTACAATCTCCGCGCTTTCAGAAAGAAACGCCTTTACAGCCCTGTTTGGATATATTTTCCTGACATTTGGATCATTTCTTAATATTTCCATGCCCTTTTTTGTAATTTCACCGCTGAATCCATTTACTAAAGTAAACTTCCTTCGTAATTTAAAATCAATTTCATTATTTTTTGTTTCTATAATGCCTATTTTTGACTCAAAATTTAATTTGTTGAGAACCCTGTTTTGCTGGCTTTTAATCATCATGCCCCTTTTTTCAAAAATATTTTTCTTGCTTAATACAGAAGCCGAATATTCATTCAGGGCATCATAGTCATCCTCCAAAACAACAATAACAGAAACTTTGTCTAGTTGTTTCAATAAATTTTCAACTTCTTCGTCAACTTTATTGCTGTCGCTTGCAGAAAAAGCAATTCCCAAGCCTAATAAAAATAATAAGCTTGCAATTATAACGCTTTTTTTCATTTAACCCCTGAAATAAAGAACCTCTTTTTGTAATTAATCTTTCCCAAAAACTTCTTGCATTCATAAACTGCTGTTTAATTTCCAGATTAATAACATTATACACATAGTATTCACTTTTAATATAAATATATTCTTATATTCAGCTTTTTCTTTTTTATTTATTTTTAAATATTCTCCCACACAGAATTCTACAAAAACTTTGCTTCAACAGAAATCCGACACCCCAGTCATAGACTGGGGATTGCTCGCTCCCTTCTGTCGCTCGGTCGGATTTCTGAGAATGCAAATATTCTGTCTGCAACTACCAAT
>DAOVKD010000176.1 GCA_030631975.1 Candidatus Woesearchaeota archaeon | reverse complement strand
AAGGTTAAAGAAGCTGGAAGAAAAAAGAAAATCCGAGATGAATAGTATAGAGGAGCTGATAAAAGATTCTGAAAAAGACATCAAAACAGAAGAAGTTGCGGAAGAGATAACTCCACGGCAGGAGGAAGTGAACATTGGGAGGCTATTCAGGGAAGAAGCTGAGCAGCTTGAAAGGACTGTAAGAAGAGAGGATCCTGAAACAGAAAGAGAAGATCAGGGATACCTATCTTTTAAACAGGTTTATAATGACTATTCCAGGCTGCAAGATATTGCATATGCAAGTATGACGCGCCCTTTAACACCATTACAGGCAGATGTTGTAGACAGAATAGGGGAAAGGCTTGACAGAACAAAATACCAGTCTGCAAGCCAAGAAGTTGCAAACATATTGGTAGCAAGCAGGGCTGCCTTGTATAAAATAAAGAAGTATGCTGGTTTAGAGTGATTAGTCATGCCATAGAGTGCATTAATTTTATCAATGGCTGATAAATTGACATAAGGCTCATTAATCTGTATTTTTCCCAATCTTTTGAGTTTATGTTTAAGCCAACTGGCGGTACAAGTCCGACTTCTCCCACAAATTCCCCCCTTACAAAATATTTGAAATGTTTTGCCGCTTTATCAAGTATTTCCGAGCTTACCATCTCTCTTGTGCTCTCTCCATTTTTTACAGCTATCTCATTTGAACTTTCAGCATTTTCATACGCGCCTTTGGCTCTAAAGCTTCCAAGATGGCCCCATATTTTACTGTAATCAGTATACTTCACACCTGGAGAAATTCCATAATGCTTGTTTATGGTCCCATAACCGCCATTTACAATTACTTTATTTTTATCTTCCTGTTCTTCTGTTGTTTCTTCTAGATTCTCTTCTTTTAGCGTGTCCCTGCCTTGCTCCTTAACTTCCCTCACTGCAGAGTTTATCAGAATAGCAGAAATGGAAAATTTTGGGTTTTGTGCTTTCCTTTTGGTCTTTTTCCCCCCCTTTATATTAACAAAATTCTTTGTGATCAATTCTGTCAAAGTATCTCTTATAGTGCTCAAAAAACCACCTCATTGGATATTATATCCAACCGCACAACTATAAATACTTTTCTATTCTCAAAAACAATAATTGCAGAAGCTACTTGAATTTCCGCATAATATTTCTTAAGTCATTATTAAGTCCTATTACAACTGCCAATGCACCATGCTCGGCTAGCTTATAAGAATCTGCATAAGTTACAATAACTAAATCATTTTTTTCTAAATCAAATTTATTTTCTATCTCACTAAAATCCTCTTCAGAATCTGAATCACAAAGCCTAAGTCTCTTGTTGTAGTTAAGTATAAGTGCACCATCAGCGCCATTTTTGACAGCTTTATCTCTCAAAACATAGGATTTGTCTATTCTGTCTGGATTTTTTATATGGATGGCTATCTTTTTTTTAGTTGGAAAAATGTTAAGCAAGTCAATTTTTTTCATGTTAATATTGTTTCTTATTTTTTTGACAATAGTATTTCCTTTTGCACTTAAATAATGTCCTTTATTGTTTGAATCCAGGAGATCTTTCTCTTGCAATATATTTAAGATGCTCCTTATAGTACCTTCTCCGAGGGTAAGCACTTTTGAAAGTTTTGACCTGCTTACAGGTTTTTCTATCCTCAACAAACATCTAAGAACATCAATTTTCGTAAAATTTGATAAATTCCCAACCATGCTGAAAACTAAATTAAGAATGTATTTAAGTTTTGCTGTTTGAAAACTATATGTAGATATGTTAATATTTTGGTAGTGATGTATAGACTTGTTCAATACGCCATTTACTTACTTCAATCACACTTTCTTTTAACCACTTCGCTAAATCAACTGGGGAATACATTCTTAATTTGTCCAAATAATTCATGAAATGATTGGCAATAACATCTGACATAAGCTGTGAGTGAGACCTTATATGCCCATATTTATCTTTTAACATACTGTTTTCAAAGTCAAATCCACTTTCTGCTCTAATTTTCCGCTTGAAAACTTTTAAGCCATGCTGTTCAAAAATTGTTTCTACTCTTTTTCTTATTTCTTTGCCTAATCGTTTATCTCTGTAATGAACTACTAAAGAGTCTGGATGTTTGATAAGACTACTTAAGCTAGCGAGAATTTTAATATGTATATAATCATTTGACTCTACATTTAGAGGATGTAGAGTCTCAAGTATTAAAGGCAAAGTTCTGATAAATTTTACTATTTCATTGTAAACCTCCTCGCTAGATTTTAATTTTGGTTCAAAAGTGAAATATTCCTTATGTGTAACTTTAATTATACCAAAGACTGTATCCCTTGCACGAATATAACCCCCATTGCCAGCATCTTTAAATCCGAAACTTACCCAACCTAGATTACCATACCTCTTTACAGGTATTTTAAATTTTAATGAGATTATCTCCTTGAAGTAGTCTTTTTTCTTACTTTCATAATAAGCATAATAAATGCTTTCTAATTTTTCTTCAGAATCTCTTAAAGTCATTATTCTATCATAAATTATTCTAGAAATACGCTGCCATTTAATTTTCCGGTCTTTGCTGATTTCATCTAAAATTTGTACGGCACATACATAAAAAACAGCATCTTTCAGTGGCATAGCTTCTAATATGAGTCCTT
>DAOVKD010000004.1 GCA_030631975.1 Candidatus Woesearchaeota archaeon | reverse complement strand
TTTTGCTCCTGGATCATTTGGCCAACTAGTAGCAACAACTTCACAGGAATCTGGTGTTCCAGCACAGAAGTCATCACCTTCATTAGAAATCCACGTACAACCATAAGTTTCTATACATTTTCCTTCAGGATCACTTGGCCAGCCATCGACTACAGCCTGACATGAATCTGGTCTCGACATACAATAGTCTCCACTTATTACACAACCAGATATTGCTGCACACTGGTTAAGGTCATAAGTCATACAAGCACCACTATCAGGAACACCTGCACAATAAGATTCATCAGGAACTTCTGTCCAATCACAACTGGAAATAGCCAAGCATTGGCTTTCTGAGTAAAACTCACAGGAACCTGTTTCAGGAGTTCCATCACAATATGGTTCTCCTGGTTGTTCTGGTGGTTCGCATGGTATCTTCGGCTCGCCAACTTCTTTTATTCCCATTGGAGCAGTGTTATCGACAAAGACGCACTGCCATTTCATTATTTCTTCATTTCCAAGTGCATCAACTGAGTAGTATTCAATTACATGGCATGATTCTTCTGTTTTTGTAAATGGCCCTGAGTATACCTCAAATGGAACTGGTGGGTCAATAAACTGGTTGTAATACTCTGGATGACAGGATGGCATACATTCTGTTTGTACATCCCCTGCTACAATCGGCACATTATAACAGATCTCATCATTGTCTGGGAACCAAAGGTTTCTATAATATATAGTGTCAGGATAGTCTTGACCAACTTTTTCATCATATGAAGTTAATGTTATTGGTGTTTCTGATGTTATCCACCAAGTACACATTGAGTGTAAACAGTCTTCTAAACAATCTGGGTCTAGTGATGGTCCGACCTGTGCATTGTTATATTTAGTGCATTTATCTACACACAAACCATAGCAAACAGGATCAACTTTTTGTGGCTCTCCATATTCTTTTTCTGTTTCTGGTGGTGTTGAATCTACAAGGAATTCTTCTACATCATCAACATAGTTGCCCAATGCATCTTCACAATGTATTGTGAATGTATGTGTTGTATCTTTTGTGAAGGTTATTTTCTTATAATCAGTAAATTGACCTGAGTCAATCTTCTCACCCTTCCACCAAAGTTCATAAGTACAAGTTACATCATCAACAGCACATTCTGGATAGGTCATGTCATCATAGACTGTAATTTCTACACCACTTGTACCGTCATCTGCAACATAACAATCTCCGTGTTCAATGTCTGTTCCTGAAGGACAATCACCAAGATACGAACCGAACATATCTTTTTTTATTATTGGTTTCTGTGAATCAACTCTGAACCATTCTAAATCAATTTCACTTTTCTTATCAACAGCATCTCTGCAGAAATATTCTAGGTCGTGTAAGGAATCCTCTTCGAATACTATTGTTGCTGTCTTATCAACACAGCACCAATCATCATCGTCTGGACCTTCCATTGAACCTTCAACATCTTTACAATATTCTTCTGTTAACCAAGGTTCAATATCATAAGAAACTCTGAAACAAACTTCTTCATCTCCTGAAGGATGAGGTAATTGGTCTGTACAAGTTAATTTTATTGGTGTTCCTGGTAATGAGTTATCGTCTCTTACCCAATAACATTCAGCAAAAGTATAATCTATCAAATCAGTTTCAAATAAGTAAGTAGTTGGTTTCCAAGCTGTTAGTTTCTTAGTTGTTTCATCATAATCGCTTGAAGGAACTAACCATATCTTTGCTCCACTACATTGGTCATAATCATCAAAACCGTTATTGTTATCACAATAGTCTGGGTCTGGATCGCAATTCCAGTCAGGTCCAGTACATGATGCGTCACAACAAGGCAAATCCATACCTAAATTTTTACTTCCTGCAGCAGATACATCTCCATTTACATCTGAAGTTACCTCAACAATTAATGCTCCAGGATTATCTCCTCCCCAATCTGCGAATCTATCCTGTTTATCTGCATAATAAACTAAGGAATATTTTGTATCTGCTAAAGGTACTTTTCCACTAAGTGAATACTTAAATTCTGGACCCATGTCATTATATTGTAAGGTTGCTTTTGTAGTATCATCAATAATGTTCCATGTGCTCGGATCTTTATTTTCAAGAGTCAAGACTAAATCATCTCCAGTAACTGATTCATCCCAATCACAAGGAATATTTGGATCACCAATTACTTTACTCATTTTAGGTGGAGTTTTATCAACAAAGAAACAATTTACTTGCATTTCTTCCTCATTTCCTAATTTATCAACAGAGTAATAAACTAGTATATGACAGGATTCTTCTTCTTTTTGGAAAGGTCCTACATAAAGTTGCCATTTATCATTAAAATAATCATGATCTGGATTATTCTTAACCTTAGTAAGAACTACATCACAGAAATTCTGATTCAAACATGGTAAATCTGGATTAACCTGTAGGTCCAATTGTTCTACAGCATCTTCAGCTAATATATTCATATACCATGTTTCATCAATACCTATGTTACAATCATGTCCTGTCGGATCAGGATCAACTGCTGTCAATTCTATTTCTGTAACACCATCAATCCATTCAACATAGCACTCTTTCTTTTGAGGTCCAACGAAGTCTTTTGTTGTTACTGGTGGTGTATCATCAACTCTGAATAATTCTACATCTGTAATTTCATTTCCTGCAACATCGACACAGGTTATTGTTAATTCGTGAAGAGAATCTTCGTCAAATAATATATCAAAATATAAATTAGCACCATTTTCTTCATGGCTACTATTAATTAGAACACCGTCAACTCTTAATTCCCAATCACAATAATCGATTCCAAGATCACATGTTTCATCATCTTCAGCATGGACTTGTATTGTACCTTGAGTCATCCAGCATTCTTGTCCAGCACCAGGAGGACATGGACCACTTGTTTTAAGAACGTCGTCTCCCATTTGCTTCTTAATTTCAGGAGGGGTGCAATCGATAGAGACATTTACATAGTTATATTCATGTTCTCCTTCTAGCCTTTTATTATCTAAAGTAGAAATCAAAAATTCGCTGTAACATTCTTCACTCCACATTTGAGCATCAAAAGTGAAATCAAGATCACCTCCAGGGATAATTACATCGCTACCATCCCATGCTGTCTTATATTCGCAATAGCCATAGTCAGGTAAACCAGAACCACCTGCATAATCAGATAAAGTCCATCCAGTTGGTGCAGAACCACAAGCAAATGTGCCACCAACTACCCCATAAGTACCGCTATAAATACGTACTTCAAAGATATCATCTGCACTATCAGCGTCGTTTTTTACATTTACTGTAAAAGTATTAGCTAATTCTTCACAATTCGCTATGTTCGGACTTATCGTTATTGTAGCGTTATGTTGTTTTATTCCTATATCTCCATCACCTGTTCCGACATCTCCCCCGGTAGCAGGAATTATGCTCATTACAAACATTAATACGATGAATAAACTGGATAGTTTTTTGTTCATTTTTTAGGCCTCCAAGTAAGTATTATTTTTTTTATAATTATTTTTTTGAGCAGAATTAAAGAATGTGGATAAAAGAATTAGAGAAAGAACTGGATAGGAACAATTACACCACCAACTAAACCAAATTTTAATCTTTTACACCCCCACTTTTCTATTTCTGAGTAGGAGAAGGTTAGCTTATATTTAAATATTTGGAATTTTTTTTCGAAATTTAATTACCCGTTGATGAAGACTTTTTATAAAGTTCTGTATTTTATCGACTAAAATATTTGTTTAGAAATGCCGGAAAAACAAGAAATAAAATCTGACTTTGGTTCAACATCAGGCAAAATCATCGGATTTATGCTTAATTTCTTCTGCAATGGCTGCTAAAAAAATACGAAAATCGCTCATAAAATCATAAAGTCCTTTATCAATCGGCTTTAACAATAATTTTTCTTCTTCTCCAATCACAAACTTCTCTAATTGGAACTCCTTCAAGTTTTGAATATGCTTTTCATATCTTAACATAAACCCTATTTTTACCAGAATTTCTTATTTTAAGAAATTAGCTAATGTGGGCTAATAACCACGCAACGCCCTTTTTTGCTGTAAAACAGTTTTCCGTCAAGAAAACTCTTTTTGGCACTGCAACAAGAATTAAATTCAGGGCTTTTATAACTGTCAAGTTTAGGAATGGGTGTTAAATACAATTTGAATTGCGGCAATTATTTTAACTTTATCGACGGCAAAGAGGCGCCTGGAAAAGGAATCAGGGCTTTAATCATTATATTGGGGTTATGTAAGAATCATAACCATTGTAATGAAACCCCAATCTTGCTGCACATGCCAGAATGAAAAATTCAATGAAATGAAGAAGCTTATCATTTACCTTATGCACCTACGCAGGTAAGGTGTTGAGTGAAGAAACAGCAAAGACTGAAATTATGTAAAGAATAACAATGCTCCACAACAAATATTTTTTCTCCATAAATGTTTTTGGACTTTAGTTTTCTATTTAAATGTTTATTTTTATAAACTTGCTTGTAATTAACCAGAACAGGATAAAGTCGATCTTTTGAAGCGATATTTATAAAGAAAATTGGGTTTTTCTCTAAAGTATGAAGCATAAAAATATCTTAGTCATAGGTGAAGCAGGCTATATTGGCAGTGTTGTAGTGGAAGAATTAACCAAAAAAGGATACAATGCAATTGTCTATGACAATTTAAGCAAAGGCCACAAAGAAGCAGTTAGCTGTACTTTTGTTAAAGGAGACATTTCTGATAAGAGACTTTTAGACAAGACTATGGAAAAATATAATATTGACGCTGTTATGCATTTCGGCTCTTTGATTGTTATTCCTGATTCAATGAAAAATCCAAAAGAATAATTTTTAAGAACCTGTTTTTACTTTGATAGTTGAAAATATACTCTTTCTTGTATAATATACTACGCTCTTCACTCTCCAAGTATAATCCAAAACTGCAAAATAATTCCATATAGTAGCAGCAAAAATCCCTGCCAGATTAGATACGAGATAGTTTAATCCTGTGTAGGCTGTTAATAAATACAATATGGACAAGTTAATTAAAAACCCATATAAAGCAACACCATTAAATTTCAGCATTCTGCCAAAATAATTTGTGCTGTCGATGTTGTCGCTGAAAGTATATAAATCATTAAAAATATAGTTCAAGAGTATGGATACTTCAATGGCTATCACTCCGGAAACTAAGTAATGAATCCCAAATACCATGGTTAGCAGCCACAACAAAAATGTATTTATGATTATGCCGATAAATCCAATTGTTGTAAATTTTGCAAATCTTTCTCCTGTTCTTAATCTTAGCCTATAGGAATTCAGGAAGAATTCAATAATGTCCTTTTTTGATAATTTTGATTTTCCAACCCTTCTGTCATAAAAAACAATTGGAATTTCCTTTATTTTCGCCCCGCTCATAAATAATTCATAAAGCAATGTTATTTGGAATGCGTAGCCTTTCGTAGATAAATATCTGAAGTCAACTTTTTTAAGTAAGCTGGTTTTTATTGCCCTGAATCCAGAAGTGCAATCATGAACTTTGTATAATCCGCCTACGATCCTGGCAAAGAAGTTTCCACCCCTGCTTATTATTTTTCTTGACAGGTTCCAATCAGGAGTTTCTCCATGATCGATGTATCTTGAGCCTATAACAAAATCAAAATCCCTGAGTTCTTCCAAAAATAATGGTATCTTTTTAGGATCATGCGAAAAATCAGCATCCATCATAACTACAGCATCAAACTCCTCCTTTACATGATTAAAACCGCGTATATAGGCAGAACCCAGGCCGTTTTTTTCTCCGGTAATCAAATGGACATTACTATATTTCCGGGTGTATATTTTTACAGCATTTGCAGTTCCATCCGGAGAATTGTCATCTACAACCAGAATATGCATTTCATGGCTTTTAATGGATTTAAAAACATTTATCAGTAACTCAATCAGCCCGGATATGTTTTCCCTTTCATTGTAAGTGGGTATTATGACGCACGCTTTCATTTTTGATATTGAAATTTTTTGTATCTTATCCTGCTATTTATGACTGCAAAAGTAAAAAATTCAGAATCTAAAATAGGAAATCTTACCCCCTGTTTCGCTTTTTGAAGATATAAAGGCCTGCACCGGCTAATGCCAAAGCTGCTCCTATTGTTGTAAATTCTGGTATTTCATTGCCGCCATTATAACATATGAGTATATGACTTATTTCAGCTGGGCCTCCACTAGGATTAACCGGACAATGTAGATCATTATCACCGAAAGAAGCAGGATCATAATCATATACATTTGCATCATTTCCACCTTTACATATTACTGCATCAAGACTATATGTTGAAGTCCAATTAAAATATATTAGATCATCATCGGCTATCCATGTGTATATATGAATTCCATTGAAAGTATAACTTCCAGGAATAGGAGGATCAATTTTATAAAATGAATCAGTATAACCAACATCAGCACAAGTCGGGTTACCTTCCCAATGTCTCGGAGTTACTGCAAGAACAAAACTTGCTGTAATTATTAACATGACAATTAATATTGAAAATTTTTTCATCATTTTAGGTACACTCTACCTTATTTTAAAAAAAAATAAAATAAAAAAAGAAGCTTATTTTCTACTTCTTTTTCTGTACATGTAAAGTCCTGCACCAAAAAGTACTAATCCTGCACCTAGTGTGGTGAACTCTGGTATTAACACAGTACCTGTCTCAGAACCAATTGTTGCTCCTGCTACTGTAACACCATTTACAGTGTAATAATACAATCCTGTCTCTGCAGCTGTGGTTGTCAAATCAATATCGTCGCAACCATCTGCTCCTGTATTTACATCAACTGGGACTACGCTGAATCCTACTGGATCCATAATATCTGGACCACTGCATCCATAACTACCATCTACATCCCTACAAATGTTAGTGATATTAACATTCACATCCATTGGTTGTGTCATTCCTGCATCGGTATATATGCAAAACTCAACTGTCTTTGCATCGTTTACATCCATAGTTATATCACTAGGTATTAGTGTCGTAGTTGTAGCTGATACAACTCCTGTTAGTGCCAATAAAATTGCCACCAAACTTATCAATATT
Source organism: Candidatus Woesearchaeota archaeon (assembly GCA_030631975.1). GTDB lineage: Archaea > Nanobdellota > Nanobdellia > Woesearchaeales > GW2011-AR4 > JACPJP01. The sequence continues at coordinate 7,332 of DAOVKD010000004.1, read as the reverse complement.
TTTTTCATTTTATATTTCCCCCATTAATGGTTTTTTATCATTTAATAGTGATAGAGAAATCATTATGAGTATTTAAATATTTCTATTTTATTTACTTTATAATAGTATTACTCATTTATCACTATATAATCAAGAAACTAAGAATTCACCAAAAAAACCATGATTGCGTATAAATAATATAGAATGCAAGAAGAACATTTGCAGTTGCGTGAGCTATAATAACAGATCCCATAGTTCTTTTTTTATAAATGAGGTAATTCAATAAAATGCCTGCTATAAGCCCCGGAAGCCATCTGTTATGGGAAAAACCAAAGAAAGCTGCAGTAATAATAAATGAGGCAGCAGTAAAAGCTCCTAATTTAACTGATTTCCAGTTGGTTTTTATTAAAATCCTTGCCAGGAAGTTTCTGACGAAGAATTCCTCAATAACAGGCGCTATGGCCACAAATGCAAGGAGCCTGAAAATAAGCATAACATTGTCAGCTGGAATATACCCAGATGTTCCTACATGCGGATAATAATCCTCCAGTAAAATCCAGAATAAGAAAATGGCAATTCCTATTATTACAGGCAGTGCCTCCAGCTTTAATTTAAATTTGTAATATCTTTTAAAGGCAATAATCAACATTGATAGAATAACGACTCTTGCTACCAGAAGATAATTATTGCTCGTAAAGGATATGGTAAAAATATACACCAAAAAAGGGATAATGTAGTAATACATATATTCAATTAATTAAGTTTGTTATTTATACTTTTTGCAAAAATGCGGTTATTTCTTAAAAGAACTTTTAATTTACTTGTTTTGTAGTAGTAACAAACGAAAGATTTATAAACTCAGAATATTTGTTACTACAGTATGGGAATTAAAAATATACTTAGAGTAAGCAATTTATCCGTAAGGCTGGGGAAAAAAATAATTTTAGAAAACATAGACCTCAATGTAAAGAAAGGTGAAGTACTGGGTGTTGTGGGTATTTCTGGCGTGGGTAAAACAACATTGCTTAATTCTATTATAGGATATTATCCATTATTAAATGGCACAGTTAAGTACAAATCACAAGCTAAAAAGTTTGTTTCAGTTCAAGATAATCTTAACAATTTCAAAAGATTATTTGGCTTTTCTGCCCAGAACCCATCATTCTATCCTGAGCTTACTGTCATGGAAAATCTTGAATATTTTGCAAGCCTGTACGATGTGCCAAAAGAAATAAAAGAACAAAATATAAAGAAAGTTTTAAAATTAGTGCAGCTGGAAGATCATAGTAAAGTATGTGCAAAAAATTTATCAGGTGGCATGAAAAAGAGGCTGGACATAGCATGCGCAATTGCCCATAATCCAAAAATTCTGATACTTGATGAGCCAACTTCTGATATGGATCCAGTGTTAAGAGAGCGCATGTGGAGCCTCATGGAAGAAATCAACAAGAATGGGACAACCATCATTGTAGCTTCCCATTTTCTATCTGAAATAGAGCATACTTGCGACAGAATTGTTTTTTTGCGTGATAAATGCGCGGAATTTATCGGCACTCCTAAAGAGTTTAGGAGCCTTTATTCAAAGATTAAAGAAATTTACATTTCAACTAAGGATGGTAAGCACGATATTGTGCTGAAAAAAATCATGAGCAAGCCTTTCCTGGAAATTAAGCATGTGTCCAGAAAAAATGGAGGCATATTGCTGCATTCCAGGGGGAATAAGAAAGCTGTAAGTGATGCGCTTTCAAATATAGCAAGGCGCGAGAAAAATATTTCGAATGTAGAGATAAGAAATCCTTCTTTAGATGTACTCTTTAAGGTGTTTGTGGAAAAATGAGCAAGATTGGTTTAATGATCAAGAAGAATTTTTTGATGCTGATAACATCAAAATGGCTGGCTTTGATAGTTATACTAGGCCCTTTACTAACAATTTTTCTGGCAGGGATTGCTTTTGATAATCTTAATACATATAAAATGAACATAGGAGTCTATTCAGAAACCTATAACCAGTTCACTAACTCATTTATCTTAAAGCTTAATACTGACGAATTTAGGACAATAAAGACTGACTCTAAATTGGAATGTATAGATAATGTTAAAATGGGGATATCGCATACATGCATTATATTTCCACCTAATCTTGAGTTAAACGCTGAAAACAAAGAGATTTTGATATACATCGATTATTCAAAACTTAATCTTGCTTGGATTGTAAGGGAGAAGCTTTTTTCCAGGATAGATGAAAGGTCCACAGAAATCACAAAAGAATTAACTGGAAACATACTCTCAAAATTGCTTATTGCAAGAGATGAAATATCAAAAGATGCTCTTATTCTTGTTTTAGTAAAGGAAAATGAAGCGAGCATAGAAGATATAAATTCTAAAACTTTGGATCTTATTTTGAATAAATCCGGAATATTAAATTCGTCTGATGTCCATAAGTTAGCATCAAAGACAGCATCTGTAAAGGTAGCTATGGATCTTGCAATGGAAAAATCCGAAAAAAATCTCAGGTATGCTGAAAATCTGGTTCGGGATGGAGATTTTGATGATGATGAAAAAGAAGAGTATTTATCTGATATTAAACAACAAAGATCGTTTCTTAGAGAAAAACAAAATTATATTGACGGACTTTATGATCCTGATTATTCAGGCTCAATAAACAGAACACTTGAGAATCTGAGTTTGAGTGTTGAAGAAATTAATAATATTCTATTAATCAGCGAATCTAATCTTGCTGATATAGATGGCTTAAGTGATTTAAATTATAAGCTTCTAAAGAGGCTTGTTTTTTCAATCAGTAACCTGGAAAAAGAGCTTGAGGATAGTGATAAATTAAGTGCAGGAGATATTGCAGCTCCTGTAGTTGCAGGCATCAAGCCTATAACATCATATAACTCGAACCTGAACTATATATTCCCCACATTAATGGCCATATCCATTTTATTAGCAGCTATTCTATTGTCTGCAATTGTTGTTGTTACAGAACTTAACAGCCAGGCTTTTTTTAGAAATACTATATCCCCAACAAGCAAGGTATCATTCTTTTTTTCCTCTTACCTGACAAATTTATCATTAATTGGAATCCATATCTTCCTTATGCTTAATATAGCCATGTTCTTCTTTTTTTCACAGATAATAGGTAATTTCTTTACTATCTTAATTGTAAGCCTGTTGATTGCAACTTTTTTCATAGTTTTAGGTATGGGGATAGGGCATTTATTCAAAACAGAGCAAATGTCCATCTTAGCAGCAGCATCCACATCCAGCATGTTATTGTTTTTGTCCAATATCTTAATGCCAATTGAGAATACCCCTGAAATCTTTTCAAATATAGTCCAGTACAACCCATTTATAATCTCAGTATCATTATTAAGAAAATCAATTTTATTCGACCAAAGCCTATTAGCCCTTAAAGGAGAGATATTTGTCTTAGTTTTATTCACTTTTTTACTTATAGCGTTGTATGCGGTAATTTGTTATGGGAAAGGGGATGGTTTGAGGAAAAGTGCGTCCAGTTAAATTTATAAAATTTTTAAGATGAAAAAAACCATTATAATATTATTGTTTGTATCAATTTTAATAGTTTCACAACTAATCCCTTTTCTAAACTACAATGTGGATAATAAGAAATTCATGGGTATACCTTATAGTGTTGTTGATACAAATAATTACTTCTCATATATGCAACAGGCAAAAGAAGGCAATTTGGCATTTACAAACAAGTTTACTGCTGAAAAAGTGCCTTTTATCTTTTTTCAGCCGGTTTTTCTTCCAATGGGCTGGCTTACATTAATACTGCCGGAAGTTTTTGTATACTACCTATTTAAATTTATTTTCATAATTATATTTGCAATTCTTGTCTATAAATTACTGGAGCTTATTGTGGATAAGAAAGAATTGAACATAAGCGCAATTTTTGTCTTATTTGGCTCTGGAATAGGTTATGTTTTTCTTTTATTGAATAATTTAGGAGTTAAATTATATGGCTCAGTTGATTACTGGCTAAGCGCAAGCAATTCAATTGGATTAAATCTTGCTCCTGTTCATTTTGCAATCTCTGTTTGCCTGATGATTGCAATTGTTATTCTATACTACAAGTTCTGGGAAGAAAAGAAAATTTCTTACTTAATAACACTGTCAATTTTAACACTTATCTTAGGATTTACTCACCTTTTTGATGTAATTTCATTAATTCCTGCATTTGGTGTGTATATGATTTGGAGATTAGTTAACAAGAAAGATAATATTCATACGATTTTAAAATATAACTTGATTTATGCTGCTATTGCAATTATTCCTTTCATTTATACCTACTATATTTTTGCAGTAAATCCTTTGTTTAAAGAATGGGATGCACAAAACGTTTTGGAAACCCCAAAATTATTGCATGTTTTATTTGGATATTTCATCCCTTTTTCATTTGCTATTTATTATCTTAAGCATAAACTAATTAATAAAATTAAGTTTGAAGATTTGGAAGTAATTTTGTTTGTATGGATGTTTTCCAGTATGTTTTTGCTTTATTCTCCATTAAACATACAAAGGAGATTTATTGAAGGATTAAATATACCTATAATGATTTTGGGTTCATTAGGATTCTTAAGGGTATTTTTACCATTAATTCAAAAAAAATTTACAAAATCTATTAAGCCAGTAGCAATATTATTAATGATTTTATTAATAACTCCTACTTCATTCCATTGGCTTTACAAAATAAATGCCAATATCAACCCGAATATAGAAGTAGGTGATTATAGTATTCCTTACTACTTGGATAAAGATGAAATAGAAGCATTAAATTGGCTAAAAGATAATACAAATAGTGATAAGACAATAATATCAGGCTATGGAATTGGAAATTATATCCCAAGAATGACTGGAAACAGGGCATTTTTAGCCCATTGGGCACAAACAATCAATCTTGAAAAAAAGAAATCTGATGTTAAACAGTTTTTTAGCAGTAATGATGTTAGTTTTAATAAAGATTTGATTAAACAATATGAAATTGACTATGTTTATTACGGAATTGAAGAGCAAAAACTGGGTGTTTTTGAACCAAAGGATATGAAAAAGGTTTTTGAAAATAGTAAAGTTGTAGTTTATCAGGTAAAATGGGAGCAATAAAGAGAATAGCAAAGAACACAATTTATATGTTCACGGGAAATATAGTTAAAAAGCTTTTTACTTTAGTTTTAACTTTAATTGTTGCGAGATATCTCGGAGCTGCAAATTTTGGAAAGCTTTCTTTTGCATTGGGTTTTGTAGTTCTTTTTAGTATTTTAACTGATTTTGGCGCAAAAATTTTAATTAATCGTGAGATTGCCAGGAACAAAGATAAAGTAAATAAGTATGTCTCAAATGTTATAATCCTTAAGGTATTCTTATCGATAGTAATGATTCTTGTAGTAGGTGCTGCTGCTAATATTCTATCATACCCAAGTGAAACAATCTTTTTAGTTTATATCGCAGCTTTTATATTCATATTCCAATCACTTGGAGAACCATTAAACTCTGCATTCAGAGGCTTTGAGGTACTTCAATATAGTGCATTACCAATGATTGGTCAAAGCCTGTTAAAATTTCTATTAGCAATAGGCGTAGTCATTTTAGGGCTTGGTGTAAAGGAACTGTTATTTGCCTATCTTATTGCAGAAATTTTAGGATTTTTAATGATGTTATTTTATTACCATACAAAAATTCACAAGTTTTGTCTGGAGTGGGACTATAAATTTTCAAAAGGCATAATTAAAGCCTCAATACCTTTTGGTGTAGCTGCTCTTATGATGACTCTTTATGATAAGATTGATATTACCATGCTGTCTAAAATGGTTTCTAATCCTGATGCAGTGATAGGATGGTACAGCGCAGCCATCACTCTGCCATATGTTTTTGAGTTTATACCTATCTCTATAATGTCTGCAGTGTATTCATATGCGTCTGTATCATATCTTAAGGATATTAGTAAGCTTAAAATAGTTTATGAGAAACTCATTTCTTATTTTTTTTATTTTACTATACCTTTATGTGTAGGAACAGTAGTTTTAGCGAATAAAATAATTCATTTGCTTTACGGTAATGAATATGCACCTGCTATTTTTGCTCTACAAATACTTATATGGGCTGTTTTATTAAAATTTCAGATGTATGCATTTGGTATAGTTCTTGATTCTATGAACAAAGAAATGCTGACAATGAAAGCCGCAATTGCTTCCCTTGTGGCTAATGTTGGACTAAACTTAATTTTAATACCTAAATACGGCTTTATTGGAGCAAGCATAGCTACTGTTGCATCAGAGATGATTTATTTTGTAATTTGTTATGCTGCAGTTTCAGTTTATCTTGAAAGAGTACCTTTGATTAAACTGTTATATAAACCAGTTTTTGCTTCAATAATAATGGGTGTTTCTGTATATTATCTTAATTTTATTAATCTCTTTATTGCTATATTCCTAGCTATGATCATTTATATTTCATTGATGTTCATACTTAGGGCATTTCCTAAAAAGGACATAGGTTATGTAGTTGCTTATATGAAAGGTATAAGCAACAAGTTTAAATCCTGATTTCAATAAGAAGGCTTATTAAAAACTAGACTATTTTTTGACACAAAACAGGCTTGTATAATCATTCCTTTTTATTAAGGTAGATTTTTCTAATAATTGAGTAATATTACTTTTCTCTATATTTTTCTTATGCTCATTTATGTTATACAGTTTAAAACCGTGCTTGACAATCAATTTTAGATATCTTTCTGGATCTATACCAAAATCCTTAATCCCACTTGGTAAGAATTCTGCCAAAAGCTTGATTTTTTTATTTTTCTTTAGAATTGAATTCATTCCTTCAAGTGCTGCATATTCAGCGCCCTCTATATCCATTTTTATAAAATTAATTCTTCCTTTGTATTCCTTAAAATAATCATCTAACTTTATACTTTCAATCTCGATAGATTTACGACCATCATAAGAATTATAAATTCTATGGCCACCTTTGTTGTCTTCTGCTAAATATAGCTTTATTTTGGCTCTTTTGTTAGATACGGCTTTCTTAATTAATACTACATTTTTGTAATTGTTTATTTTTACATTTTTTTTAAGCAGTTCAAAATTTTCTGGATCTGGCTCAAAAGCAAAGACTTTTCCGTTTTCACCTACAAGTTTTGCAAAAATTAAGGTATAATACCCAATATTTGCCCCAATATCCAAAACAATATCACCTTTTTTAACTTCTCTTTTTACAAGTTCAGTTTCAATGGGTTCAAAAATTCTTCCCATAGAAAAGTGAAAAGTGTCTTTTGTATCTAAAAACATTTTATGTCCCTCAACCTCAGCAAAATTGGGATGAGAATAT
>DAOVKD010000046.1 GCA_030631975.1 Candidatus Woesearchaeota archaeon | reverse complement strand
TTGTCAGGTATGCATATTTGGTCAATCAAACCTCCGGAGTAGCGAAGTTCTTCTGAAATCGAAGGCCTGTAGTAAGTACTTCTTCCAAAACCTCTCTCGATAGACGCCTTGTTCAATATTATTGCATCTTCCATATTATAGCCTTTATAACTCATTACAGCTACAACAATATTCTGGCCGGCAGGATGTTTGCTGTAATTGCTTATGTCATGCATGATTGACTTTACTATCGGTTCCTGAGGGTAATGCAATAAATTAACATCCATATCCATCCTGACAGCAAAGTTTGATGCATATAAGCCTAAAGCCTGCTTTTGGTTTTTAGAACCAGCATTCACTCTGGTAGACTGGTTGAAGTTTCCATACGGCACAAGGGCTGTTGTTAAGCCGAACATTCCTAAAGGTGTAATTTCCAGATGTGTATGTTCTGGAGTAAGGTCTTTTTCAAAGAAAGCTACCAGGGCATTTTCCTCTTCGCCAGCATCCAAATATTCTATAATGCCTTGCTTAACTAAATCAGACCAGAATATCTCATTTTTTTCCAGCTGCTTCAAGTGCTTTTCTGTCAGTAGAGGCTGGCCATCTTTTATTACTATCAACGGTCTTCTAGCTCTTCCTTTTGAAGTTTCTATAAAAATTTCATCTGCCTTTTTGTTATGATAGACATTAAGGTTAGAACATATATTGCCTGCTCTCCTCTTTTCCTTAATACCTGCAACAAAATTATTTGCATCATCCACATTTCCCATAAATTTGCTGTTTAGATATACTTCTGTCATCCTAAAAAACCTCTTGGTTTTAATTATTTTATTGCGTTTAGGCCAATGTTTTTCAACTGCTTGACTATCTCATCCTCATTAGACTCACTTGAAATAGAGCATAGCAATGAGAGATTTTTTCTTAGGCCAATATTAGTTCCTTCCGGAGTTTCGATAGGGCATAGTCTCCCCAAATGAGTAGAATGCAGTTCTCTGGCTTGGAAATTTTCCTGGGATGCGCTCAACGGGCTTACAACACGCTGCAAGTGGGACAGCATTTCCAGATAATTTAATCTTTGGATTCTTTGGCTAATGCCTTTTCTGCCGCTAACCCATGTTCCTGTCGCCATGGCTGAATAAATTCTCTGTGTAAGCAGTTTTTCCCTTATCAGATTTTTTATTGTGGGAAACTTACCGCGTTTGACCATCCTCTGAAAATTGTACAATAAATCCCCAATAAGCACCTTTAGGTTAAGCCTCAACAAATCTGCAAGTAAATCTCCGCTTAGCTTTAGCTTTTTGTTCATGTAATGGTCCTTGTCATCAACATCAAGCTCTCCTTTTGATACTCTCAAAAATCGCTTAATCATCTTGCATAAATTGTAGGCCTTAAAAATTCTGTTTTCCTTTTTTATGCCAAGATGGGGCATCAGATATTTGTCAAGTATTTCCCTCATTCTTTCTACCCTTATCTCCTTTGATTGGGTGACGCCTATTTTTTTTGCAATATAATCCAATGCCTCTTCCTCTGTTTTGATGCTCACAAACTCAATCAGATTAATGAGAACTTCGTCATACTGCTTTTCAGCTGAAATGAATTTAGTAATCTCTTCGTCTTTAAGGAAACCAAGGGCTTTTATTACGACAATAATTGGAATTCTTCTAACCCTTGTAAATGTCAAATAGAAGATACCGTCCTTAAGCTTCTCCATGGTGTGGGGTATTTTAAATGAGCCATACTCTGAAAATAATTTTCCAACATACTCTGATGTGCCTGATGCATGCCTTTCAATAAGGAATTTATTGGATGCTAAGTCTTCAATTGTTATAAGGACTTTTTCTGTCCCATTGATTATGAAGTAACCTCCTGGCTCGTCAGGGTCTTCTCCTTTTTCTATCAGCTCGTCCCTGCTTAACTTATGAAGATGACACCATTTGCTTTTCAGCATAATTGGTATATTGCCTATCTGGGTTTCAAAACTTTCCCTCTGCACACCATTGATATGGGCGCTAACCTCAATGTAAGTAGGCGCAGAATAAGTCAACTTTCTTAACCTGGCTTCAACAGGAAATACGTTTCTCTTACTTCCATCAGCTTCGGTAATTTCCGGTTTTGTAGCACAGATTTTATCCAGCCTTATCGTAAATTCATCTATGTTATGCGGAATAATTGTTGGGACAATTTCTTTGTTCTCTTCAATAATTTTGCTTAATTGCTTCTCCATAAAATCATTGTATGATTCTATGTCCGAATCTACAAAACTCTGTTCGTCAAAATATTTTTTTATCAGGGTTTTTCCATATTTATACATCAATTACCACCCTATAAAATATTGCTTCAGATGCAGTCTCACTTTTTCTTGTGATTTTTATTATATCTCCTGGCTTCGCATTTAATGATATCACTGCTGGATCTGTCTTTGCTATTCTTGGGAGTTCCTTTATAGAAATATTGTAGTTCTCCAGCAATTTTTCTTTTTGCGTATTACTTAGTTTTGAATGCTTTGGTATCAAACTATGTTTGTCAAGTTTAAATTTTTTCTTCATACTTACACTAAACCCTCACATAAACTTTTTTGAGTATAATGGGCCGGACGGGATTCGAACTCGCGACCACCTGATGACTTCTTTTTCAATAAAATCAATAAAAGTCAGATGCTCTACCAGGCTGAGCTACCGGCCCAGGATTATAAACGCCCTGGCCGGGACTTTCAGAGCGTGCGATATTTCGCAGCTATTTTGAACCCAGGTCGAAGCCGTTCAGCACAACATGATGAGTCATTGTTGATCGACAGGGCTTCATGATAGTTCCTGCAGCTTATTAAATTGTTTTAAGCTGCGCCAGGCTACACTACCAGGGCATTTTTGATATTGTGGCATAGATAATCCTTCTTTGATTAGTATGAGCTCAAAATTATAGCCTTTTAACTAAAGAAGGATTATTGTACATTTTAACTAGTTTTACTTCATTATTTATAAAGTTTGCGGAATTTCGATACTGAATTATAAAAATATCCCTTTTTAAAACTATTTTACAAGAGCTATTAATTGCCTGTGCAAAGATAGTATTTAATGTTTTCGTTGCTTAGGCTGAGTTCAAAAAGTTAGGCTGTGCCTAATTTAGGGGAGGCGGGTGGGAAAAAGCATGTAATGATATTAACTAAAATGCTGTGTATCATAACCAATTGATATACACAAAATGATATCAAGATACAGCATTTTGACTCGCCCTGCATGCGACGCAGTTGCATGCCCGCTTGCAACACTGCTCTGGCACAGCCGATTAAAATATTTTGAACGCAGCCCGTTGCTTTAAAAATTATTTAGAAAGGTATATAAACAAAGCATAAGTATCTAAAACTATGTATCGAAAACCTTTTAACAAGAAAAAAGACAATCTTACTGAGGAAGAAAGGCAGCGGCAGGAAATAAGCAGAATAAAGTTGCCGAGAGGCAGTCAGACATTAGGGATCTTGGAGCAGCGCTTAGGAGCTTCAAGAGTGCGGGTAAGATGTTTGGATGGAAAAACAAGAATCTGCAGGATTCCAGGACGCTTAAAAAGGAGATTATGGGTAAGGGAAAACGACATTCTTATTGTTGAGCCATGGGAATTTTCAGGAGAGGGCAAAGGTGATATACTGTATAAATACACTCCAACACAAGTTGTTTTCTTAAAGAGTAAAGGCTACTTGAAGAAAATTGAAATGGAAGAGTTCTAAGATTGTGTTGAAAATCTACGTCTGTGCCTAATATTAGGGGAGGCGGGCGGGAAGAATCACGCTAAATGTGAAATTAAAATGGTGTGTATGTGCATAAAATGATATTTACCAAGTGAAATCAAGATGCACCATTTTGACTTGCCCTGCATATGACACAGTCATATGCTCGCTTGCAACACTGCTCTGGCACAGACTATTAAAAATTTTCAACGCAATCCGAGTCCTAAAATTATTCTAGAAATTTCTTTTACTACTCCAAAATAGAAAAGTTTAAATATTAGCTGTATTTAATCTCAAAATAATATGTGCGGCTCAAAGTTTACAGCATTTGTTATGTATATCATATTGCTGATAACGTTTCTCGGACTTATAAATATGATTTTCAACCTGCATAGATTTGCTTTTTACGCAGAACTTTTAATTTTTCTTGGACTTTTCCTTGCAGCAATAATTTCTGCTATTGGCATTAATAACAATTTTAGATGGGCATGGACACTGCTTACGGTATTTTTTATCATTGTGTTTTTAGATATGATTTTTATTTATGCAATCTCAGGCGCAGAAATACCGTATTTTTTACTATTGCTTGTTGTAGCTGTCGTAGGATTTTCTATTTCTTTTTTTAATATAGAAAAACCAAAAGAAGAAGTCGCTGAAGAGGAAGAAAAAAAAGTCAAAAAAACATTCAAGCCTGGAAAATACATAGCAAGCAAAACCGGAGCCAAATATCATGCTCCAAAATGCGACTGGGCAAAAAGAATCAAAGAAAGCAATGCTGTCTGGTTCAATTCTAAAGAAGAGGCTAAGAAAGCTGGCTATAAAGCTGGCAGCTGCGTTGAGTGATTATTATTGTTTCTAATTCTGTAATAAAAGTAAATTATTGATTTTATAAATAATGTTGTGAATAAAATGCCATGGGAAAAAGCTTTATGGGGACTAGGAAAAGCACAAAGGGATTATTATTGCGGCCCTGGTGGTGTAAGCTTTTTATGCCTTAGCCATCAGTTACTTCTTATTTTTAACAAAGCTCAAAACAATAATTCCAGCCAGGAATAAAGCAGCAACTACTAAAAGAGCTTGTCTAAATCCCAGACTAACAGCTACAAAACCGAAGGATATCGGGCCTATAACTCCTGAAAATTTTTCAGTTAAACCCTGGTATCCAAATAATTCAGCTATTTTTGCTTTAGGCGATAATTCAACCAGCATAGGCCTTGTAATTGTCCATATAGCTCCTAACAGAGCTCCGCCTAAGATGCCTGTAAGTAAAAATGTTGCATAAGTTGTTTTGAAATATAAAATCAAAATAATGAGAATCCATAAAATTAAAACAGATGTTAATGTTTTTTTGTGCCCTATTTTATCTGTTACTTTTCCAAAAAATAAAGAGCCTATAACTGCAGCTATTGCCATTATTGCATATAGGGGAAGAAATTGAATTATGCCCAATCCCAGCTGATCTTTAGCAAATAAAAATAAGAATATTATTAGGGTGTTAGCGCCGTCAACGTATAAAAATGAGGCAGATAAGAAAAGCCATAATGACTTAAATTTTTTTATGTTCTTTATTGTAAAAATTACTCTCTTAAAAGCCTCCGCAAAATGCTGTTTTTTAATCTTAATTTTCGAAGCTTCTTTAACAAAGAAAAATGTGAATAGCGAAAAACCAAAAAATAGAAGCGCTGTAACCATAAATACTATTTGTATTCCTTGAATACTTTCAAAACCATAAAAAAAGCCAATTATATAAGCTATTGCAACACTTAGTATTGTTCCTAAATAACCAACAGCAGTTCCTAATCCTGAGATCCATCCTATGTTTCTTTTAGTTGAAATATTAATGAGCAGGGCATCATAAACATCTAAACCTGCATGGAAAAAGAAGGTAGCTAAGAGGCCAAATACCAGCACCAGCAAGAGACCAAAAAATCCGGTGAAGAAAGTAAACGCACAGCACAGAACAGTAAACATAAACAGCAATAACTTTTTCCGTTGGGTTATATCTGCAACTCCACCTAGGGTAGGGACGAGCAATCCCGCTAAAAGCATAGAACCAGACATTACCAGGCCGACATGCAATGGGGTTCCTCCTTTGAGAACAACAAAAAGGGGGAAATAAACAGTAATAAACAGAGCAGAGAATATTGTATTAGCAAAATCATACATGCTCCATCCGAATATTTGTTTTTTAATTGGTATTTTCATGGTTTTTTGGAAGAGCGCCGTTTATGAGCCTCTGCCTTTAATCAAAAAAACAACAGTGGCAATAGCATATCCTCCATCATGGCTAATGCTTAAGTCATAATTTAACACATCCTTACCTTTCTTTAGTATCAATAGTGGCCTGCCATTCCTTTTCTTCTTAATTTCTATGTCGCGCCAATTAAGGTTGTTAAATACTTTTTTGCAGCTTTCTTTTGCAGCAAATAAGCCGGCAAGACTTTCAGATCTTAAGTTTTTGAGTTCATTCTTGTGGAATATTTTATTCAGTATC
>DAOVKD010000012.1 GCA_030631975.1 Candidatus Woesearchaeota archaeon | reverse complement strand
TTTATTTCACCAGCTTCCTCAACTCATTTCCCTTTTCCAGTCCAATGTCAACCATCTTCATTACATCTTCTGCCGTCAATGGATAGTCTCCGCCTTTTTGCATAGCGCATAATGTTCCATCACTCAATGAAGCAACAGTAAGTCTTGCATCAATTACCTTTTCCTCATCAGAGTCTGGATCAACAATAAATTTATCTCCAATCTTGCTTACAGTTACTGAAAGCGGTGTGTCTTTCAACTCAAGGCATTTGCTTGTTTTCTTGTTGTAATCTATTGCATCATCTTTATACTCTGGAAACTTCATGTTTTTCAAAGCTGCAATAGCCGCCAGAGAAGAAGCATCAAATAAATTTCCAGCATCATTAATGGTGCATATATCGATGATTATCATCCACATTTTTTCTCCTTTCTTTATGCATAATTTCCTAAAATCCATACACTTGCTTTCTCTAATACCTCTATCAACAAGTCTTGCAAGCTCTATTGCTTCCTGACCAGGAGGCCCTAATTCAAAATCAGGATTTGATAATGGCAGCAGCTCTGCGCCAACCATTATGCTTCCTTGATCAGGAGCGTCTGGATAAGGCTCCATAACCTCTACTTTTACACCCACCATAACATCTGTTTTTCCAATCTTAACCCTAGCAGAACCTTCTGCAGTGCCAGTAACATCAACATCCACTTTAACAGTCCTGTAATCAGTTAATTTTCTTCCATCCAGCCTTGTATTCGAATCAAAAAGCTTTATTACATGTTCTCTTAATTCATTATTCATTTGAAACACCATAATTATTTTTTTATCTCAGTTTTGTACTTGTCTTTCAATGCTTTTTTCTGCACTTCATAAATATCCTTTAACACTTTCTTTCCCATCTCCAGCACTTTCTTCAAATCGTCTTTTGAAATTAATCCATCCATCTGCAATAAAGTAATTTTATCATGGTTCGGCATCATAGCCATGGGTATATCTGCAACAGGACCATCCTCATACGCCTCTTCCTGGTAATCCAGATCAACAACAAGCTCATCATCAACTCTTCCAACTGAAACAGCAGCTACCAAATCTTTCATAGCCAATCCTGCATCTGCCAGCGCCATTGATGCAGCACAAATTCCAGCGCATCTGCTTCCAGCTTCTGTCTGAGGCAATTCAATAAAAACATCAACTGCTGAATTAGGATAGTCTTCCAAATCAAGCACCGGCAATAATGCCTTTTGTGTAACTAAAGAAATTTCTTTTGACCTTCTGTTCCCGCCAGGCCTTACTCTCCCCCAGGAGCTTGAGAAAGGCATCATATTGTAATTACACCTTAATATTCCTCTCGAAGGATCCTGCAAAAATTTTGGATGCAGATTTCTTGGACCATAAACAGCTGCATAAGCTACTGTATTGCCTATCTTGAAATAAGCAGAGCCGTCTGCATTTGGTATGACTCCTACTTTTGCCTCTATCTTCCTTGCTTCATCAAATTTCCTTTTATCCAGCCTTTCTTTGTAAGTCATTTTATTTTCATTATTATTATTTTTTTATTGCGTTTAATTTTTAATTGTAAATTAATTTTAATCAAATAATTGCTATTGTGTTTCTTAACTTCATTGAATCTTTATTATTGTGCTTTTACTGTAACCTTGTTCTTCTCCAAAAACTCTTTAACTCTATCAGTCAAACCAGATAAATGGCTCTCTTCTTCAATCTTCCTTATGCTATTAACAGCGAGCAACTCACCCTCCGGGCTTCCATCAATCCATATAAGCCCGTTCTGTCCAACCAGAATGCTGCATTTTGTTGCATCTTTTATCATGGAAATCATGCTTCCCTGCTTGCCAATTATCCTTGGGACCTTGTTGCTTGCGACATTTATTATTCTCCCGCCTTTTAATTTGCGCAGGCCCATTCCTTTCATTGTTACATCAACAAGCTTTTGGCTTGTCACATTGATTATTTTGCATGAAACATAATCACCTATAGCATAGAATTTTGTAAGGTCTGCTCCGCGGGCTATAAATTGAGATGTTGCCTCTTTCATGGAAAGCATAGCTGAATAAGGGCTGTTTGTATCCAGGCGCCAGCCGCTGAAATTTACATCAATAACAGCGCATATAATTGTGTCATATTTTTTTGGGATATATCTTCCAGATAAAGGAATGAGTTTTATTGTTCTTCCATCTAATTGTGCTAATCCAAGCCTTGCAGCAATTATATTCTCCCCTTCCCTGTAAGTCCCTATTCCTGGAAAACTATCCATTCCTACAGCCAGTACCTCTCCTGGCACTGCAATGTCATTGTCTTTTACATTTATTTTGCTCATTTTGTTTTCAAAACCTTTGCCTCAACCTCTCCATGGCAAATGCTGTTCACCTTTTCGTAAAATTCCTCTTCTATGCCTCCAGGCATCTCAACAACCGCAACCCAGTAGCCATTATTCTGCCACTCTTCCCTTAATATTCTGCCGTATTTTTTTACAGTTGAGTACGCTTTTGCGGCATATTCCGGTCCTATCTTAACCGCAATTTCCTTGACCTCAAACTTTATTGGGATGATCGGCTTTAATTTTTTTAACGCATCCTGCAGCTGCTCTTCCACTGAGGTAAATTCATCAACATGAAACTTTACCTCCTCCAATGCATTCTCAATCCTGTTTACAGGATGCGGCGCATGAGTCGTTGGATCAACACCGTTCCTGTGGATCATATTTATAATTTGTTTTCTCTTGTTTTCCCTCAGATTGTTTCTGTACTCTGAGGTTAACTGCAGGTCCCCTTTTAGTATTATCTGCTTTGCGACTTCTTCTGCATCCGCTGTATGGAAAATCTGCTTCATAGCATTCTCAGATGCTTCCAAACCCTTTTTTGCGTCTGTAAAAACCTTTGATGCAGCAAGAACATCTTTCATATTAACTGTCCTGCGTTCCCTTACTGCTATTGCACTGCTACAGTCAACCAAAACCTCGAAATTCTGTCCGCGTGTCTTTAACTTTGCAATAACTGCTTCATCAACAGTAACCATGCTTAAAAATTTCCTCCATAAATTTTTGGCGCCACTTACGGTGGTTTTACTTTTTCTTCTTTTCTTTTATGTCCTTGATATCTGCAGCAGTCTTTTCTATTTTTTCCTTAGAAAACTTTTTGAACTTCTTTTCTTTGATGGTAATATAAGCTGCATCTATTCTTTCAATCTTGAAATTGTCCCCTAAGACTTTCTTTAAGGCTTTTAATGATAACTTAAATCCTTCATCTATTGTTAAATTTTCATTGTACTCTTTATGCAGAATTTCCTCCACCTCCACTTCACCTTCGCCAATGACTGTTGCCTTATACTGGAAAAATATTCCTGTTGGGTCTGTTTCATAGAGTCTTGGTGTACTGTCATTATCAACTCCGGCAACAAGTATTGAAACGCCAAAAGGCCGCAGACCTCCGCTCTGAGTGCATATCTGCTTTAAGTCGCAGATGTCCTTAATTATTGTTGATGTTTCAATCGGGCTGTCATAAGTAATCCTGTGCTGCTGCGCTTTTAGCTGCGCGCGTTCTATAAGAACCCTTGCATCAGACAAAATTCCTGATGCAGTCGCGCCAATATGCTCATCTATCTGCCATATTTTCTCAACAGCCTCTGGAACAACTAAGCTGTCAATTACCCTTTTGTCTGTAACAAACAATATTCCATCAGAACATACCATTGCTATAGCAGTTGAGCCCTGCCTTACAGTCTTTTTTGCATATTCTACCTGCAGTAATCTTCCGTCAGGGCTGAACATGGTTATAGCCCTGTCATAACCCATTAACTGGTGCATTGGCTGCATATTTTCTTTTGTCATTTTTATCAGTTTTTTATTTTTTCTTTGTTGTTTTATTAAAATTTTATTTGTTGTTTTTATTTGAATTATGCAGCCTGATTTAAATACTTTTGCTGCGTTTTTCTCAAAATGCCTGAAGCGCCTACACTTTTTACAACAGCATCCTTGCCTTCTATATTTTTTACAAAAATCAAGGATGCTTTCAGATCATTAACATGCTTGTGATTAACTCTCATAATTCCTCTCTGCATACTTTCATTCCATTTGTCATTTATCATCAAAACACCAGCTTTTGCCATTCCTAAAGTGCCTAAAAAATCATTTGCTGCATCTAAAATCGCTTTGCTGACATGAACTGCATCATTAAACCTATATCCGGATATAACTTCATAAGCTAAGTATCTTTTCTTTTCCCTTAAGCTCGGCAATAATGGCTTTATTTTTGATTTAACCATTGTAATCAATTGAGAAGATAGTATATATGCTTCTCCTTTTCTCTCACAGGAAATAGGATAATCCATTAGTATTTAAAGATTATGGAAGTAGACATGCCAATAATCTGCATCGCATTGCGCATTTATTTCATATTTGCCAAAAACCACCCACAAAAAATGCTTTGCAGTTTCAATTCTTTGACAAAAATCAATAATTTTATAAACATAAAAAATAATTTCAAAAAATATGCCTGACATCAGAGCTTGGATTGAGGCACAGCTAAAAAGGGGGTATAGCAAACGTCAGATTAAGGATAGGCTTATACACCATGGCTACTCCCTTTCTAGTGTAGCTTTTGTGGACAAGATTGCAAGTGGATATGGCGTACCAGAAAAACCTAAAGGTAGCCCGAAATTAACTGTCTGGGTGGCTATATTCCTTGTGATGTTAGTACTCGCAGTTATCATATTCATTTCTCCTTCAGGAAAGGTTGCTGAAATACCTACGGAGCTATCCGGGAAAGAGGTTATTCGCGGGATGTTGATTGGAATTAATGATAACACTTTCACAGTACTTAGTCAAGGCAGGAAAGTAGTAAATGTGACACATGAACTTCCTGAGAGAGACTATGTAATAAATCAAAAACTTTCAGATGGCAACGTGGTTGAGGCTGGTAGGGATGGCCTTCTGCCAGGCAGCAAGGTGCTCATTACTACTTTTATTGAGAATGGTAAAACTGCAGTATACTCAATTGTGCTGCAAGGTAAAGCAAACGTTACTGACCAGGGCTTTAAACTAATTGGCGGGACATTAGTTAGCGTTAAGGGCAATACTTTCAAGTTGCTTACCCCCAATGGAAGGGTAATAGAAGTCATTCACCACGGTGCTGAAGATAATTTTTCGGTAATGATGCAGTTGCCAGACAAAAGCACGGTTGAAGTTGGCAAGGAGAAACTTGTATGGGGAAATAATGTGGTTCTTGTGACCGCTATCAAAAATAGGCAAACATTTGTACGTTCT
Source organism: Candidatus Woesearchaeota archaeon (assembly GCA_030631975.1). Taxonomy (GTDB): domain Archaea; phylum Nanobdellota; class Nanobdellia; order Woesearchaeales; family GW2011-AR4; genus JACPJP01. The sequence goes on along the minus strand of DAOVKD010000012.1, from coordinate 4,956 downwards.
GTGATAATCCAGGAAAAAAATGTTACTCCCACAGTTAAAAAAATCATTGGAAAATTGATTAGCATTAAAGGCAATACTTTTGATGTTCTTAACAAAAATGGGAAGCATGTAGTTATAAGGAATAGCGCCCAAAGCAATAACTTTACATTAAGGAAGAGATTGCTAAACGGCACTGTTGTGGATGCTGAAAGAACAGAACTTAAGCCTGGCGTCAATGTGGTAGTTTCTACTTTAGACGTCTATGGTCGAACTGTGGTGCGTTCAATTGTAATTCGTGAAGTGGAAGAGGATAGGAGAGATTTTAATACCTTTAATGGCAAATTGGTCAAAATAAGTGACAACAGCATTACGATTGCAAAAGAAAAAAAATTCACTACATTGCTGCACAACAGCCCTATAAATGAGGTTCCTGTGCTAAAAAGGCTGTCAGATGGTTCAACAGAAGAAATTGAGTGGCAAGAACTAAAAATAGGCAGCAACATTATGGCAGTTACAACTACAGAAAATGAGGAATCTGTGGTGCGTTCTATTCTAATGCTACCATAAGCAAAATAAATCTAATGATAGTGCTCCATGCATAAAAACATTTATCTAGGATTATATGACAATTACCATTAAGAGTGCTGGATTTTTGTTACTAGGCCTTGTAATAATAGCATCTGCTTTTTTTCTGATAAATAATTCAGAATCTTCAAATCAAGGTTCTGCAAGCAAGGAACTTAACTCCATAGGATTAAGTTCAGAAGCTTTTGAGGGTTTTACTGTAGAGAAAAAGTTATTTGATGAAACCGAGCAATCTACAAAGCTTTTATACAGCAGGAATGAGATGGTGCTAAAGATAAGTTCACTTGATAATATAGACAAGGCGTCAGCAGAGATTGTTCTTAGCGATCAGATTCAGACTATCAATGCATTATATGCAGATGCACTTTCGCCTTATCCAGGTGAAATATCAAATGAAATCATGTGTCCTGAAAGGTTTAAGCCGGAATTTCATACCAGGCAGACACCTTGGCTTGACTATACATATTTCACTTTATTTGCAACAGATAGGTTTACGTATGGTGCTTGCACTGAAGATTTAGTAAAATATAAATCAATTCTTGCATGGACTTACTGCAGCAAAAAAAATACATTCTATAGGTTTGAATTTTTTATTCCAATAGAAACCTTTTCAAAGTCTCATCTTGATATGATAACTTCTTTTAGATGCTGACTACTATTTAAAAATTTCTTCTATTGGCAAAAAAACTAGTAAAGCTTTTTTGCTTTAACCTGTTTATTAGGCCACAATTTCATATCTGGATATATTAACAATGCCCCAATACTTAAGAATACTATCAACCATATTTTTTGACATTCTAATAAATCCTCTTTAATATTTACAATAAATCTGTTTTAATAAGCTTTTTAAATATTCTTGTAATCCAAGTCCTGATGCATAAAAAAGTTATATACTGAAGATATAGCAAAGAATTAAAGAGTGTAAAAATAATGCGTACTGCCTGTGTAACCTGGAGAATATTCGGCTTTTTTATATTTTTTATCCTAGTAAATGCCTTATCAACTTTTGCACACCCTCATCCTCTGGTTTCCATAACAGGATATGATGATCAAATAATAATCCATTCACTTCACAGGCAAAAAATAGACTTGCCCTATCTAAAAGAAAATTTTGTGCTTGAAGATTGTGATTATGAAGTTTATCTGCATGATCCATCAGCCTACCAAAAAATGGAAACTAAAATTTTCATATATCACAATTGTTCTACACTAAAAATTAAGAAAAATACTTTGTTTGAAGATTATTGGAGAGGAATACCTATAATTGTTCAAATAAAAGGATTTGATGATTCAGAAGGAACAAATAACATGGAAAAACAAATAGAAGAACATTTTGAAAAAAATATTCAATATTACTGCCCAAAGTGCAGTGAAAATTCTGAAAAAGCAGAAAAGAAACATATTTCGACTTTTACCTTGGGCAATATAAGGCTTCCTGAAAATCCTCTTTTATTACTGCCATTTCTTTTTATAGCAGGTGGATTTTTTGCAATCATAGGAGACTTCTTTAATTTGGTGCTGCCTATATCTTTGAGTTCGAAGAATAAAAAAAATAAGCTTATTTGGCTGAAATCAGGGATTATTCATATAATTTCAACGTACATAGTTCTTTTTTTATCATTAAATATTATTTCTTATTATTTTTTGAAGTATAGTGGATTTCTGGTTATTTTTGTTGGTTTTACAATGTTGCTTGAAAACTATCTTAATAAAAAAAATGTTTCTCCTTTATTAGTTGCGGTAATACCTTGTTCTGGAGCACTTTTTGTTTCTTCTATAATTTTTGAAGTACAAATGGCCTTAGCTTATGCTGCTCCACTTATTATGGGGATTGGAGAGCTATTCATATTAAAAGCAGGTTCTATGATACCTTACCCGCAAAAATATTTGAAATATGCCCCATTTTTAATAATTCTTTCCGGGATTTTTTTGGTTGTTAGATTTGTAGGATAATTCATCAAATTTTTTAATCTGCCACTTTACAACTGTATCATCAGTCCTTTCATAAGGCCTTATATCTGCTTGTGAGAAGTTTCCTATTGAGTTTAAAGGGAATTGTCTTTTAAGTTTAGGCGTGAGATTAGTAAAACAAACGATTATTTTTCAAATACCTCTTCTAAAGGCTCTCCTTCCACAAACTCTGGAATTGGCATTCCAAGTAGCTTCATTATTGTAGGATATTGATCAACAAACTTTTGAGGCTCTTTGATCTCATAACCTTTTTTTACTCCGGGACCCATGATTATAAACGGTGTCCACATGCTTTTTGCTTCTTCCGGGTGTATTGCCTGTTTATAGCCTGTTTTTAGCGGTGTTGAGAATAGTTCCAAGTCTCCTGTCATTTCTTCGTTCCACCCATAACCTGCCTCGTTTGCTATTATTAAGTCTCCTACCCTGTCTGTTGGAAGGTCCAAAAATTTTTCTACATCCTCCCATTTAGTTACTGTAGCAACTGGGCTTCGTCCATCCACATCCCTCAGATCTAATAATATCTTTATTACCTGCTCTCTTAATGATTCATATTCCGGTCCTGATGCCCTGGTCCAGTCACCTGCTAAGCCGTCAGGATGTATGTAAATATTATCCATCTTCAGGTAGATCGCTTTTGAATTTTCCCAGTCTATTATTGGCTCTCCTGTTTCTGCATTTATTGTAAACCTTAAAAGCCCGTTTTTGGCTAACAAATTATTAACTCTTACCCATTTATTCAGTACAGCTGCTCCATGGTCAGAGCTCAAGACTACAATTGTATTTTCATCTACATTGTCTAAAATTTCTCCAATCATATTATCCAGTCTCTTGTACATATCTTCTACTTCTGCCCATAACTGTTTTCTTTCTTCCTCTGTTACATCATTATACCTTTTACTTACAGGATCTATATAGCCCAGCCACCATCTGCTTGTCAGCATCTGGTTTGGACTGTAAATGTCATGTATCATTACATCAGGCTGGTATTTTTCCATTATAGTTGGTATTGCTTTAGTATGCCAGTCAAAAGAAAGCTTAAGTTCGTCTAAGAAGGTTTTTTTATCCTCATCATAATATATCAGCTGCGGCGGAAAATTATCTACAAAATCCACCATTGGACCTATATTTGTTGTTAGCTCATCTGCTGCTGCTGATGGCTGTGTTATATACTTGTTTATATTGTTGAAGAAGAGTCTTACCCTGAAAAATCCATCATCATCCAATATTATTATATTGAATATTACATTAGAGTTAACCTCTTTTTCCTGCCATTTTAGGGTTATTTCCTGCCAGTTACTCCATTCACCTTGGCTTATATCTGCTAATATTTCTTTTTTGTCTTTTGAGAAAACTATTTTGTTGTAATTCGTTGTTCCATCATCTGTGCTGTCGTATATGTAAGCATAAGTTGTTGCCCCCCAGGCAGTCATCTTTGATTCTAATGGCGTACTAAATGAGCTTGGCATATTTTCCCAGTCTTGTGCTGGCTTTGAATCTATGTACTGTGTTAACTGCGGTCCAAAGAAAAAGAGTCTTGAGCCTCTGCCTTGTTTTTTTCTTTGCGACATATCTTCTTTTGATTGAAAGTTTATTGCATGAAAGTCAGCGCCCCAGCCACCCCATCTTCCCCTTATAACCATTCCTTGATCGATTTCAGGCGGTGTTGAACCAGGAAGTGATAATAGGAAAACTTTTTTTCCATTCTCTTCCAATGTTGACCATATAGCAGGTACTTTTCTGGCAGTAGACCTAAAACCCCCTACTGCTACTTTATCTAAAGGCCTTCCTTCTATATGCATAGGCCCGTCTGCTATTCCATGAGTTTTTGGGTAAGTTCCTGTAAACAATGTTGCAAAGTTTACAGGGGTGTGAGAAGGAAATACAGGTATTGCATAACCATATGCCCCATTATCCATCATTCTTTTTATGTTAGGTAATTTACCTTGTTCTGCCCATTTAAAAATGTTGAACAAATCCGGCTCTGCCCTCATGCCATCAGGAATGAACCAGTATAACTTAGTGGCTGTTTCTGAAGGTTCTCCTACAACATACAGCTTAACGTCACTTTCCTGAAGTTCGTCCTCTTTAACTTCTAATTGCGTACATGCGGATAAGAAAATTGCCAGCACAATAAGAGATAATAGGAATAATACACTGCGTTTACTATTAATCATATACAACCACCTTTTATGTTACTTTTATTATTTTTTAAAAAAACAGAACTTCTTTATTAATTTATCGCTATTATAGTAAGCTCCAAAAGTTATTGGACAATGTCAAACTCCATTAATTTTTATTTTTGTTGCTCACAATTATTTATTGACTCATTATTTGATATTTAACTTTAATACCATTATTCAGCGAAAAATTATTATTAATTAATAATCATTGGTTTTGCTTCGTTGCTTTGTCTTTATTATT
>DAOVKD010000146.1 GCA_030631975.1 Candidatus Woesearchaeota archaeon | reverse complement strand
TTTAAAATACAATAAATTATATTATTAAAAAACATTCAAAATAATTATAAACAAAATAATATTTTTCTAAAAAATGGCAGAAGAACTCAAGAAAATCCTTTTTCCGCATGATAAGATACGGAATATACAGGATATTATGCTTTCTGATATATACAGCGCAATAAAAAACAAAAAAAATATTATTGTGCATGCTCCGACAGGCATTGGAAAGACTGTTTCTGTTTTGGCGCCTGCATTGAGTTTTTCGCTAAAGAAAGATATTACAATTTTTTTCCTGACATCAAAGCACACACAGCATAAAATTGCTGTTGAGACATTAAAACAAATTAAGAAAAAATATGCTCGGAAACCAGCGAAAACCAACAGACGAACTGACTCGGTTTTCTGGGCTTGCCAAGGCAAACCAACAGACAAACTTGACCCGGTTTCCGGCACCAACTTCGTTGATAATGATTTTAATGTTGCGGATATTATAGGCAAGAGATGGATGTGTCTGCAAGGAGTTGAGGGTTTAAATGCCGGTGATTTTGCTGATTACTGCAAAAAATTAAGGGACGAGAACAAATGCGAATTTTATGCTAACACAAAAAAGAAATCAATGAGAGCAACAGTTCTGGCAGAGAATGAGCTGAATGAGCTGAAAGTTTTGGGACCGATGCATGCTGAGGATTTGATAGATAACTGCAAGAAACCAAAGTTGTGCGCTTATGAAATGACTGCTATGCTGGCCAAAGACGCAAAAGTCGTTATTGCAGATTATAACTGTGTTTTTAATCCGGATATAAGGGATAATTTTTTTGCTAGGGCAAATAAAAAGCTTGAAAATTCAATAATTGTAATTGATGAGGGCCATAATCTGCCTTCTAGGGCAAGGGGGCTGTTAACTGCAAAGCTCTCAACTTATATTATAGACATGGCAATAAAAGAGGCAAGTAAGTTTGAATTCTTTAATGCGCTTAATACTTTAAAAAATCTGAAAGAGGTTTTTGATGAGTTAAGTTTTGATTTGAACTTTAACAAAGAGGAAAAGTTAGTGAGAAGATATGAGCTTGTTGACAAGGTAAATGAAAAACAAAAATATGATGAAATTATCGCAGAACTTACTTTTACAGGTGATTTGATAAAAGAAAAGCAGAAGCAGAGCTATATTGCAGGTATTGGGAAATTTCTTGAGGCATGGCTTAATCAAGATAATGGCTTTGCAAGGATACTTACAAAAAATTTCAGCAATGAAAATCTAATTTTGAATTATCGTTGTTTAGATCCATCATTGATTACAAAAGATGCAATTGACAGAAGTTATTGCACAATAATAATGTCAGGAACTTTAACTCCTACCTCAATGTATAAGGATATTTTGGGTTTTCCAGATGCTGTAGAGAAGGTTTATTCTAATCCTTTTCCAAAAGACAATAGATTATGCTTAATTGTGCCGGAAACTACAACAAAATTTACAAGGAGAGGCAACGAAGAGTATATGAAAATTGCAGTTGCATGCAATAAAATTGTAAATAAGATTCCTGGAAACGCTGCTTTATTTTTTCCAAGTTATGCTTTAAGGGATAAAGTTTACAAGAATTTTTATGAGCTATGTGATAGAAAGATGATAATTGAAAAGCAGAATTTGAATAAAGGGGAAAAAGAGAAAATACTGCATGAGTTTAAAAGAAATAAGGATAATGGCGCTGTTTTGTTAGCCGTATCTGCCGGGAACTTTGGGGAGGGAATTGACTTGCCAGGAGATTTCCTGAAAGGAGTTGTTATTGTTGGGCTGCCACTGGAAAAGCCGGATTTGGAAACTAAAGAACTTATAGATTATTACCAGGAAAAGTTTGGAAAGGGTTTTGATTATGGGTATATATTCCCGGCTATAACTAAATGTTTGCAGAATGCTGGAAGGTGCATAAGGTCAGAAACAGACAAAGGCGTTATAATATTTTTGGATGAGAGGTTTGCATGGCAGAATTACATCAGATGTCTGCCAGAGGATATGGATTTTAAGATTTCTAAAGTGTATGAGGACAGGATTGAGAGGTTTTTTGGGAATAGATAATTTTCTTTATTTACTTATTAGTGGTTACAAAATAGAAAGATTTATAAAGTAATAGTAGTAATGCTGTTTGAATAATAAAAATGAAAATTTTGGTACATAGACCTTGGGAAGAAGAACTTGCGCTTGAAGAGATAGTAAAAAAGAATTACAGAGAACCTCTTACTCAAGCTAGAAATATTGTTGTAAAAGCAGGCTCTGATGTTTTATTAACTAAAGAAGGCACTTTAGACATGGTGACAATGGCTAATCTTGTAGAGCAGATAGCGCACTATATAAAACAAGATTACAGAATCACATTTATTACGTCAGGAGCTGTTGCAGCAGGCAGAGAATGCCTTGGGAAAGAAAAAGCAGTAAAAATGGATTCAAGAGGACTGTCTACCTTTGGACAATCAGAATTAATGGAGAAATATAATGTTCTATCAAGGAATTATCTTGGCTGTGATGCAGGTCAGGTTTTAGTAGAGCAACACCATTTTTCAAGCGAAAGAAGAGAAGAAACAAAAAAAATCTTTGATCAAGTTTATGATATACGTGGGCTGCTCATTGTAAATGCCAATGATCCATGTTGGTCATATGAACTAGAAGAACTAAAATTAGGCTCTGATAATGATCAAATTGCGGTTTGGATGTACAATTTGCTAAATGCAGATTTGGCAATTTACCTAAGCTCTGTAAAGGGCCTAATGTATAACATAGGGGAAAAAGACGAACGAAAAATTGATTTGGTATTGGGAATAAATGAAGAGACTCAAAAACTTGTTAAAAACATCAATTCAAGAGCAGGAAGTTATGGAATGAAATCAAAACTAAAAAGAATTAAGCAAATACTGGACAAAGATGGCCAGGCAGTAATTGCAAATGGAAAAGACCTGGGTGTAATTCACCGTATTCTAAATGGAGAAAATGAAGGAACTTATTTCACAAGAGAAAAAAGGATTCAGCCTTATTTGTTTTGAGTTCTTAGACTTACTTCATCCAAAAATTCTTTTTAGGGTTGCGCCAGAGC
>DAOVKD010000022.1 GCA_030631975.1 Candidatus Woesearchaeota archaeon | reverse complement strand
CTGTCTCCTGCGCCTAGATCAAGCGTCTGCGAGCTTCCGCCCTCAAATGCTTTTGTTGAGCTTGAAAACAATGAGCCGACAAATTTAACATAATCATTCCCAGAACTCCAATCACCAAGATTGCTGCTCAGGTCAGCGGCCCTTGCCCGAAAGTAATACAACTTAGCATCTGTTCCTGTAAACACGGCAGACGTTGAACTGGTACATATCTTCCAGTTTTGCCATGAGCCGCATGCATCCTTGTGATTACATTTCATGTACTGGATGTCATAGCAGTCAATGTCAGTAGAGTCTGATGTCCATTTAACCGTGACAGTGCTGTCTTCGCTGTAATGGCACGACGGGCAGTTCACGCTCACAACAGGAGCAGTAGTATCAACAACATTTATATTGCATCTCTTGTATGAATAGTCGCACCATGCTTCGTAGGTGTAAGTTCCACTTTTCTTGGGTGCTGTTAAAGTTACAGTTTCTTTTGCATCTGCTTTGCAGGGTGTTACGGGCCCGGAATTTTCAAATTTTATGCCCCAGAAAGAATAAAGTTTTCTTGCATTAGGCGCGGGGTTTAAAGCAGGATTATAATCAAAAGTTATTTGGAAGTCCTCGCCTGCTTCTGCTGTTAAAGGGCAGGTTATTGACTCAACAGAGCAAATCATGTTATCACAATCAATACAAGAACATGAAACAGAATCAAAGACTTTATTGAGAGGATCACAGTCTGCCTGGGAGTCTGCTGTTGCTCCGCACCGCCCTTGTATGCATGCCGACTCGTACTCGCATTTGTGGCAGTTGTAAGAGCAGGAATATAAAGCTACTTTCTCTTTGGGATGGTAAGGATTGCATGTCGTTGCACAGTTAGCATTTGACGTACACACTACATCAGTATCAGGGTAGCATTTATTGTTGTTCTGGCACCATTCACACCCGGCAGCGCCTGCACATCCACGCCCGTTACCGTGATACTTGCTGCAGTCAACATAGATTGTTGTCGTGCTCGTAGAGGTTGTTGGGGTGGACGTTGTTGAGGATGATGTTGTTGTGGTGGACGTTGTTGAGGTGGTGGTGGTGGTTGGGGTTGGTTCTTCTCTACATATTCCATTGTCACAATTCAAACCAGACTTACAAACATGCCCACAAGAGCCGCAGTTATTTTTGTCAGTATTTGTATTTACACAAGACGAATAGCCATCGCAGCAAACACTACTTGCTCCGCCTGTATGCGATGGCGAATAACTACACGTTGCTGCTTTACTACAACCAGCGTAGCAATAATGACCCCCATAATCATCGCAATAAAACACTCTCCCCCAAATGTATTTCTTAGTTCCACTCGTATCTCCCCAAGTATCTCTACATACATAATCTTGGAAGCTTGATACATGTTCAGCGCAAGTACCTGTGGTAGGAGTGCCGCAATAAGAAGTTGATGGCGCAGACACAGGGCTGCAAGTAAACCATGTACACTCATCACATATATCACAACCATTATCTGTGAGACACGCAGCATTAACAATCGATGGAGTAAAAGCTACTAAGAATATAAGAACCATGCCTGCATCTAATATTAATTTTTTTTTCATCTTACAAATCCTAATAGCAAAACAACTAATATAAGAATAAATAAAAGTTTATTCACATCTACCACCTAAAAATTTTATATTTTTTAACATTTTGTAACTTTATAATTAATGTATTATATTCTTTAAATTTTATTAGTTCTCCTCCACCAAAAAGCCATGTAGGAATAAGCCATAAGAATAGAAATTTTTTTGCCCATAATAACCTCTTTCTTGTTTTTGTTGCTTAAATATTATTTAAAGCTTTTTGTTTTGCGCTCTACAAACCCTGTAACGACAAATTTTATAGATACTTCGCCAGAATACTGCCTAATGACAGTAAAAATCAGTTGATTATGTTTAGTTTTAGCTTAGACACGAAAGAATCTGTATTTTCTACCATATATAATTTTTATGACAATGGGGGTTTCTGCAAAGCCACTTAGTTGCCATTTATAAATTATTTTTCCGGTTTATTTTCTGGTTTATGTTCACCTAAATAAAGTTTTGATGCTATATTATCGGGATCGCTTATTTGGGGTTCACTCGGTTTATAATCATTATCCTTAATAAACCATTCTGACATAATTTTTCTTTTTGCATATTCAAATGCTTCTTTTACAGAAACATAATTATTTCCATCTTTATCAGCGATTTCATTATCTAACCCCTCGAAAAAATATTCTGCCAAACGCGCATTTCCAGCAGATTGGTTAACCCTGCATTGTGTCATAACAATTCTTGGGCATGGTCCATCTTTTAAATGAGGTATTGCAGAACCAGAGTGACATGCATCAATTGTTACTATCATGGCTTTTGCATTAATCTTATCAAGTAAATTGTCTATCTCTTCATAAGGAGTTCCCTCTCCATAAGGTTGAAAGTAAAAGTCTCCAGGGAGTCCACTACCATGCAACATTACATAAACCAAATCATGTTCATCTGAATTTTCAGCGATCTGATTAGCACCATGCTCAAACACTGTAAATGTAAGATTGTCAATATAAGAATATTTTTTTGGAATTTCTTGTATTGGATAACCCCAATCACCTTTTAAGTTTATTATAGTTTTATTTGAAATATGCGATTCAGTTACATATTTATGAATGTTCTGCAGAGCAATATTTCCTGCCCCATATCCTTCTGTACTTAACATAACATACCTGTCATTCGGTGTTAATGGGTCTAATCCTGCAATATTCCTTTCAAACCAGTTGCTCATACCATCATTATCAGCATCCATGCCATCTAACAAGCCGTCATGGTCAACATCATCGGGGTTAAGTGGATGTTTATCTTTCAAATCAGAATATCCGTCTCTGTCTGTATCTGGGTTTTTTGGGTCAGTATGAACAATATTTATTTCTTCATTATCATTAAGCCCATCTCCATCACTATCTATGCTCCGATGGTCTGTTCCATAAACATGCTTCTCATCCCAGTCAGTTAGTCCATCCAAATCAGAGTCTGTGTATTTGTCCTCATGCTCTTTCGGATGCGGGTCTCTGGCATTTTTAATGGCATCTCTATCTGCATCATAAAATTCAGAGAATGGAAATTTAAATTGCAATTTATCCTCTATATATTTGTCAATACCTGCGGTTATTTTACCAACACATTCAGATATTGGCGAGAAATAACTGGCCATACCTAATTCTGTTACTGGGACCTCTTGTTTTGAATATGTTTTATTTGTTTTAGGGGTTTTTATTTCATTAGGAATTTTATTAGCTGCAGCAGTGGGAAATATGGAATTTATAAAATTGCCAGGATATTTATCAAGCATTTTTTCAATAACATCATCGCCGTATTTCTTTTCTGCAGCAGAATAAACTGCTGTTCCCCCTATAATAGCAAATAAGGGGATTAAAGATGCTACTGCAACAGTCTCTGCTTGCGATGAGAACTCTAATTTGTGGGATGTCAAAATTTGCATATAACTACCCAACTTAGGATCATTTAACAATTCCTGAATCCTTCTTTCAAAATCAACTTGTTTTCTTCCAGAAATATGCCTATCTATTTCTCCAGGATACCCCTTATTAATTCCATAACTTCTTTGATTATTTGCTCCAATCACTCTATGCTGATAATTCATAATCCCACCTTAATTTACCATGGCTATGCTGGCCTGTTATTTATGAATATTACTTACTGTTAAGTAGTATTTAAAGGTTTTGGTTTTTGCGGCTTTTCCCATAAAAATTTCCTCTCATGCTTTAAGCTCGGGTTTATTGTATAAGGTAAGATTATAGACGACGAAAATTTGCATCTTAAACAGGAGTTCCGACGGAAGCATTAAAATCAGCTTACCTTATAATTCAAATAAATAATTTTAAATATTCTTTCCATATCTCATCTTTGCATGAAGAAATTATCATTGTTTTTGGTTATTTTTCTATGGATTTTTATGATAATAACTATTATACCTGTTGTTACTGCTTCTTATTTAAGTATGCAATCCTCAATAACCACAACAGAGAATGGGACAATAATCACTGTAACAAATTTAGGTGATGAAAGCGCGTATAACGTTCAGCTAAGCATGGACATAAATGGACAGAAGAAAATAAGTGATTTAAAAAGCCAATTAGGCATGCGAGAAACTTTTGAATGGGAAATGCCTTTAGACGCTGAACTTAAAAATTCGGGAAAATATCCTTTAATATTGACAACAAACTACCAGGATGCAAACTCTTATCCTTTTTCTGCCATCTCAGTGTCAACATTTGACCACAAGCAGTCAACAATCTCGGATATAGCGGCAAAAATAAACAATATTGAGCTCTCAGATGAAGAAACGTTAGAATTAACAATCAAGAATACGGCAGAAACAACTAAAAATCTTAATATAAGAATGATTGCCCCAAAAGAGCTGACAGCAGAAAAAGACAAATTGAGCATAAAACTGCCTGCAAACACACAGACAACAATAAATTTTGAAATAAAAAAATTTTCAGCCCTGGCAGGAAGCTCTTATGTCGTTTTTGCTGTTATAGAACATGACGAGGATGGCAGGCATTATACGATTGTAACTAATGGTATTGTTAATGTCGTTGAAAAACAAAATATTTTTACCAACCAGACTTTATTGACTGTATTATTGGTGATTTTGGCAGTAATTTTTATATATGCACAAAAAAAGAAGCTTTTTTTGACATGCTAAAAAATCCGTGAATTGTGAGCGAGTGAAAGGAGAGCAATCTCATAGTCTATGGTTAGAGATGTCGGATTTCTGTTGAATTGAGTTTTTCTTAAACAATAAAAAATAGGGAAAATTTTAAAAGGCAATTGAATTCTGCTAAGATAATGAAAGAGGAAATATCGGTTGTTATACCTACATTAAATGAGGAAGAAAATTTGTCTTATGTTCTTAATAACATACCCAAGTGTATTTCTGAAGTTATAGTAGTGGATGGTTACTCAAAAGATAAAACTTTGGAAATAGCAAAAAAATTTAATACAAAAATATTGTATGATAAGAGAGGAAAAGGTTCTGCTTTAATAAAAGGCTTAAATGCAGCAAAAGGCGACATAGTTATAATGATGGATGCTGATTGCTCGCATAGAACAGAAGAGTTAGGTCTTTTAATAGAAGGTATTAAGGCAGGTTATGATACTTGCATGGGCTCAAGATTTATCCAGGGTGGCGGTACAGCGGATATGCCTTTGTTAAGGAAATTTGGAAATAAATTCTTTGTTTTTCTTGTAAATTTATTCTGGAGAATGAACTATTCTGATCTGTGTTATGGGTACAGAAGCTTTAACAGAAATGCAATTAAAAATTTAAATCTTGAAAGCAAGGGATTTGCAATTGAAACAGAGATTTCAATAAAAGCGGCAAAAAATAAATTAAAGGTCTTGGAAGTTCCAAGTTTTGAAAAAAAGAGAAAATTCGGGAAAGGCAAGCTAAGGACATTCAGGCATGGAGTGGAGATAAGCAGGAAAATAATTAACGAATTGTTTAGGAGGTAAAATGTATATTCTTGGGCTATGGGACGGGCATGACGCAGGTTCAGCAATAATAGAAGACAATAAAATAAAAGCAGCAATAAATGAAGAGCGTATTACAAGAAAAAAACTGGATGTTGGTTTTCCAAGACAGAGTATAGAAGCATGTCTGGACTATGTTGGTCTGAAACCAACAGACGTTAAAGTGATAGCTGCCTCAACCTCAGACTTTTCAAAAACATTAACAAGAGCAGTTCCAGCGCTCAAAGACAGGTATTACCTTCTGAGAAGAAGAAAAATTTTACCAAGATTTCCACGCTTTCAGAAATCTCTGAAATATACCCTAACAGAGATAGGCCCAACAAAAATAACAGGGCATCTAAGCCAATACCTCTTAAAAGGAGAACTTAAAAAACTTGGATTCAAAAAATTTTCCCTGCATATTGTTGATCATCATACGGCTCATGCCGCCTCTGCTTTATTGTCTGGATTTAATAAAGCATTAGCAATAACGATAGACGGCATTGGTGATGGTTTATCCGGCTCAGTAAATATTTTAGAAAATGGGGAAATAGAAAGAATTTCTTCGATATCATGCAGGGATTCTTTAGGTATTTTCTTTGAGCATGTTACAAATCTGTTAAACATGAGAGAACTAGAGGATGAAGGAAAGGTAATGGCGCTGTCTGATTACGCCTATGATATGCCTGATGAAAAGAATGAAATGCTGAATTTCTTTAAAGTGAATGGTTTGAATATTAAGGCAAAATATTCTACTTTAAGGATGTATAAACAACTAAAAAATATTTTGTGGCATACATCTTCTGAACAATTCGCCTGGATGGCCCAAAAAACTTTAGAGAGAAATTTAATAAAACTTTTTAAAAATGCAATAAAAGAGACTGGAATCAGAGATGTTGCATGGGCAGGCGGAGCAGCTTCAAATGTAAAAGCTAATCAAAGAATTAAAAATTTAAAAGAATTAAAAAAATGGTTTGTTTTTCCCCATATGGGTGATGGAGGCCTGGCACTAGGCGCGGCCTTGTACATCAACTTAAAATTGAATGGAAAGAAATCATACAAATTTGATGACATCTATTTTGGGCCTGACTGCAGTGATGAAGAAATAAGACAGGCATTTAAAAAATACAACCTAAAATATGAAAAAAATGATGGTGTTGAAAAATATGCTGCTGATTTGATTTCCAAGGGGGACATTGTATTATGGTTTCAAGGCAGGATGGAGTATGGTCCAAGGGCATTAGGCAATAGGAGCATTTTAGCGCCTGCATTCTCAGAAAAAGTAAAAGATATGCTAAATCTGCAAATCAAAAAGAGGGAATGGTTTCAGCCTTTTTGCCCTTCATTATTAAGAGAAGAGGCAAAAAAGTTCTTTACAGACATTAAGCAATATGATAAATTTATGGTCATGGGCTACAACACTAAAGAAAATATCAGGCATAAACTCAAATCTGTTATTAATGTCGATGGTTCAGCAAGACCCCAAATAGTGGGAGAAGAAAATGGAATATTCAGGAACTTGCTAAAACAGGTAAAAAGAAATACTGGTGATGGGATAGTGCTGAACACAAGCTTTAATTTGCATGGTTTTCCAATAGTTAACACGCCAGAAGAAGCTGTCGAAGTAATGCTCAATACAAAATCAAAACATCTTATAGTGGGCAACTATATAATAAAAAGATGAAATTTAAAAATACATTCCTAATTATATTGCCGTATGTTATTTTATTCAATATTCTGCTGATTTTCATGAATTTTAATATACCAGATAACATATTATTCAGATTAGTTCCTTCTTTTCTTCTTATTACTTACCTTTTATTATTCATATTTTTATTAATCAATTTTAAATATATTTATAATGAATTCAAAAAAATTGATAAAAAAATTTGGATTTTGTTATTACTAATTATAATTCTTGGTTTT
>DAOVKD010000134.1 GCA_030631975.1 Candidatus Woesearchaeota archaeon | reverse complement strand
GAATGAGTATTTTTCTATGTGTTCTGCCTCATCTTTTGCAGGGCTTACTCCAAAAACCTTGCCATTAACAGAAAAAGCCCCTTTGACAGCTTTATAAGGATAGCCTTTCCCAGCCCCGGTTAATAACAAAACATTATTCTCAGCAATCTCTTTTCCCATATCAAATGCTTTTTTAGCTGTTTCTTCGTCTGTTATTATGCTGGAACCGCAAACTGCAATTTTCATAGAAACAGCAGAAATTTGTTATTATTTATATTTATTGTTTTTGAGTTAATGCGCTACAAATTTAGGTTTTTTACCATTTCCTTAGCAGCCTTGTTGATGTCTTTTGCATTATACAATGCCCTCCCTATAATTGCATGCCAGTTTTTACCTGCTGCTTTTGCGCTTTCAGTAATATTACCTCCCTGGGCAATTAGTCCAGGAGAATAAAAAATAGGTTTTATGCCCCTGGCTTCTAAAAATGCCTTATACAGCTTTATTTTTTCCGGCTTATTGCCAGGAACAACATAATCATTAACCTTTTCTTTAGCGGCAATTTCATAAATCTTTAACGCTTCTTTATCACTAATAAAACCACCCTCAGTTTCCAAAAATGCTTTATGCGTCATTTCACCGCCTATAATAATTCCGAGCTTTTCCTTTTTGCATGCTTTTATCCATTCCTTTTCCGTTTCCGGACCTGCTAAAGGAAATAATATTACTGCATTCACTCCTTTTACTGCGCTCGCGAATTTTTCTCCTAATTCCGGTATGTCAGTAGCAGCTTTCTGATGATCATAGATTATCGGAAGATCAGTATATTTTCGTATTGCATCGATAACTTTACGAATGCCGAAAGGTATGCATAGCTGCAAGCCAATTTTATAAGCCCCAATGCCTTCAACAGAACAGGTTTCCTTAACCAAATTTTTTAATTTTTCCAAATCAGAAACATCGCAGCCAGGTATTATGCTTTTGTTCAGCTTTATTATTTGCATTTTATTTATTTTGTTCTAAGTAAGTTAATATTTCATTGTACTTATTATCATCAATCATATTATTTTCTTTCATATAGCTCAGCAGTTCCTTTAATGTAATTAAAGAATGTAATTTAACGTTTTCTTTAGCAAGAGCCTCTACACCTCCTTGTTCGCGGTCCAAAACAATAAGAACATCATTTATAACACCACCAGCGTGTTTTATCCCATCAATAAATCTTATTTTAGAAAATGCATTTGTTGCCATATCATCAATCAAAATAGTTTTTGCATCTTTTTTTAATACGCCTTCAATCATCTCCATTGTCCCATAACTTTTAGGCCTTTTCCTCACATAAATCATGGGTATCTTTGTTTTTAGGGAAATTGCAGTAGATAATGGAATGCCGGCTGTTTCTGCGCCTGCTATAACTTCCGGCTTTAGCTTTTTCACTACTTTGACAAGCTCTTCTGTTACAGCAGCCATAGACTCAGGGTAAGAAGGCAGAATCCTTAAATCAACATAGATCGGGCTTACTAAACCGGAGGCTAATGTAAACTCTCCGAACTTTACCGCATTTGCGTCTGTTAACGCTTTTGCTATTTTTTCATTCATAGTATGAAACCTCTCTTGCCCCCACCTTATTAATTTTTCCGTTTTCAAAAACAATGTTTCCATTGACTATTGTTGTTACAGGCCAGCCTTTTAGCTTCCAGCCGTCAAACGGGCTCCATCTGCATTTTGTAAACAATTCATCATTCTTAACTTCTTTCTCCAGCTCCAAATCAATGATTGACAGATCAGCGTCAAAGCCTTCCTTAACAAAACCCTTGTTTTTTATTTTGAATATTCCTGACGGATTTTCACAGCATAACTGCACCATCCTTTTTAATGTTAGTTTTTTTTCATTTACAGCATTCAAAAGCAGCGGAAGCATTGTCTCGCATCCAGGTACGCCATAAGGGTAATTTACCTCAAGCTTCTCCTCTTTTGTGTGAGGAGCGTGGTCAGTTGCTATTGCATTAACCTTTCCGTTAGAAATGCCTTCCCATAAAGCTTTTTGGTCTTTTTCTGTCTTTAAATGGGGTTTCATTTCTGCTAAACTTCCTAGATTATTCAGGTCTTTTGCAGTCATAAACAAATGGTGAGGAGTTACTTCAACATAAATATTGTTCTTTATTTTCTCTTTTTTACAATAATAGAGCTCTTCTTTAGAACTTATGTGGCAAAAGTAAATATCATTATTTGTATTTTTTATCATGCTTATAGCATTCAATATCTGCTCATTTTCTGCATGCACAGCAGAAATTCTGGTGTTTGAAAAAATTTTTTGTAAAACTTCATTATTATCAATTTTTAGGTCTCCTGTTGTATATTCCATATAAACCTTAACAGATGCCACATTCTTTACTTTTTGTATTTCAGCTGTATTATCAGTAGTAGAGCCGAAATGAAAACCATAGTTAACAATACTTTTTCTTGCAAGCCTTCTTTTTTCATCCAATCTTTGCAGGTTAGTTGTTGGAGGCAAAGTGTTTGGCATATCCAATATGGTTGTAATTCCTCCTGCAGCTGCAGCCATGCTTCCTGTTAAGAAATCTTCTTTATGCGTTTGCCCTGGCTCTCTAAAATGAACATGGCCATCAATCAATCCCGGAATTATTATTTTGTTTTTTGCATCAATAGTTTTGTCAGCTTTTAATTCCTGGCTTGTTATTTTAGTTATCTTATCTTCTTTAATAAAAATATTTTTTTTGAGCAAGCCATGGTTTTGGTACACTTTCCCGTTTTTTATTAAGAGAGACATTTTTTAACTATTTTCTATTTCCTCTATTTCTTTTAATTTTGCATTGTTTAAACTGCAATGCTTTTCACCAGTGGATTGTTTATTTATTAATAAAACTTCTTAAGTATACTACAAATTTGTAATACTAACGTTGCAAAATAGAAACAGTTATATATGCTCCCATTCTTATTATAACATGAAATTTCAAGACGAAGCAACAGTATTCAGGGAATTATTTGGAGATACGCCAAAAGTAAGGGTTTTGGAGTACTTATTGGAAGGAAGAGAGCTAGACCATTCTATTGGAGATATAGCTGAAGGCGCTGGAATAAATAGAGTAACCTTATTTAGATTATGGCCAGAAATAGAAAAATCAAAATTAGTTGTGCATACAAGAAACATAGGGAATGCTAAATTGTTTAAATTGAATATGGGGAATCCTTATGTTAAAAATCTTATTGAGATGTTTGATAGGTTAATAAGTGAGGAATTTAAGAAGTCAAAAGTTGAGAGGGAGTTGAAGCATT
>DAOVKD010000114.1 GCA_030631975.1 Candidatus Woesearchaeota archaeon | reverse complement strand
TCACCTTAAACCTTGCCTCATTAACTAGATCAGAAATTATTGATATGCTTTCCTTTAGGTACCTGGGCTCTGCAAGAGTAAGTCTCATATTATTTAACTCCTAATAACACTTAGAAAATAACCTTGATTTATATATTTTTGGGTGTACTACACTATTTCCCAAGTTCCCTTTCTATAATTGCTCTCAGTTTTGAATCAATTCTTTTAATAATTTCTATTTTTTTAATTGCTTCGCTCATGTGGTCGCGAACGATTACAAGTTCAGGACAACTAGTTCCTACACCTCCAGGTGATAATTTATTAGCTTGAACTTCCATTTCATAAATGTGGTTTTCAATTTCCTCAATTAATTTAATTATTCTTCCTTCTTTACTTCCAAACATTCCCTACCCCTCCTCCATTTTTTAATTAAATAGACTACTTATATATAATCTTTTCTGCGTCAATTAAGCTGACCTTATGTCCATCCCTCACCAAAAATATATTCTTGCCTATCTTATACCCCATCTCAACAGCCAGCTCAGCCAAAGCATCTTTCATCTCTTTATTTCCATGCGAAGGAATAATATTTTTTGGTTTCAGCCAGTTTATTATATCCCTTAAATCTTCACGGGCAGCATGGCCTGACTGGTGTATATCCTTAAACATCCTTACACCTGTTTGTTTTAATTCATTTTCCAAAGCTTCCCTGTTCGCTATGTTTGTTGGTGTGGGTATAGTCCTGCAGGAAAATATCACGCTATCCTCCGGATACAAATCAAATTTAAATTCACCTTTTGCAATCTTGTATAAAACAGATTTACTCTCGCCTTGGTGACCGGTAACAACCAATAGGTATTTTTTCCTGTCCTTGTCAACCTTTTTCAGCATTCTTTCTATTTGTCTGCTGTATTTTACAATTTTGATATCTCTGGAAAAATTTACTAGCCCAATATTTTCTGCAGCTCCTACATACTTTGCCAAAGACCTGCCCAAAAAAACAATTTTCCTGTTTAATTTCTTGCCAAACTCTATAATGGATTTAAGTCTTGCAATATGAGACGAAAAAGTTGTAACAATTATTAGATTATCCTTGTTGTCAGTGCCTAACATGACATCTCTTAACATTTCTTTTGCAACCTGCTCCGAGGGCATCTTTTTTGCATCACCCGCATAAGTCGATTCGACTATCAAAGCAATAACACCTTCTTTTCCAAGCTCCTCTAACCTTTTGAAATTAGGTTTTTTTCCTAAAGTAGGGTGTAAATCCAGCTTGAAATCATTTGCATAAAGAACTATGCCATACTTTGTGTGTATCGCAATTAAAGCAGCTTGAGGCACAGAATGGGTAATATATATCAGCTCAATTTTTAGGTTATCACTTACCTTATAAAAAGAATTTAAGTTTACTGTTTTTATTTCATTCTTAAGCTTAATCCGGTCATCTTTCAAGATGCTTTTTATAACCTCAGCAGTATAAGGCGAGCATACAACAGGAGCATTAAATTTGCCTGCAATATAAGGAATTGCTCCTATGTGATCCAGATGAGCATGGCCAACAACAATTGCTTTAACATTGTCCTTTATCTTGTATAAAACAGAAATATCCGGAACAGCTCCGACATTAATCAGCTTATCCGCGCTTATTTTTACAATATCCTCATCTTCTGTCAGCTTTATGTAGTTCTCCAGATGAATGCCTAAATCTATTATTAGAACCTCCCCATCAACATTTATAGCAGTACAGTTCTTACCTACTTCATTATAACCGCCTACTGCGTATATCTCAATCATCCTCCAATAAGAAAACAGGATGTTTAAAAATTTTGTTAATAAAAAACGGGCTTTGTCAATTAGGGGAGGTGGGTGGGCAGAATAAAGCAATGACTGTAATTAAAATGTTGTGTATCATAATCAAATAATATCCACAAGATGATATCAAGATGCAACATTTTGTCTAAAGTCCGCTCTGACAAAGCCCATAAAAATCCAAATCTAGAAAATAAAAAATGCGGGGAGCAGGGTTCGAACCT
The DNA here is from genome assembly GCA_030631975.1 of Candidatus Woesearchaeota archaeon. Lineage (GTDB taxonomy): Archaea > Nanobdellota > Nanobdellia > Woesearchaeales > GW2011-AR4 > JACPJP01. Next base: position 1,638 of record DAOVKD010000114.1, on the reverse strand, counting down.
GCGTAGGCACTAAGCCAACAGATGGCCCACGAGTATTTCATCGGCTTTTTGCCTCATCACTCAAACGACTTGAGTACGGACTCATTTAGCACCTAATACCAAACGAACTGTCCCGTTTGGCCACTCCGGCATCCCCGCAAAATAAGTAAAAGAATAAACATACAATTTAAAAACATTACTAAGAATTCTTCATCCAAAAAACATGGTTGTGCCTATTTTAGGGGAGGCGGGCGGGAAGAATCACGTAAAATCTCCTAATAAAATGCTGAGTATTATAACCAAGAACTTTTATGCAGACAAATCAAGATGCAGCATTTTGACTTGCCCTGCATGCGACGTAGTTGCATGCTCGCTTGCAGCACTGCTTTGGCACAACCCTAAAAAGAATTGTTGGATGAAGCCCTAAGAATTATAATTTTACCTCAAACTGCTTAATTTGCTTTCTATATCATTTAATTCAGATTCAAGTTTCTGCAGCTCTGTAGGAGTTTTTTTTTCTGTTAATTCTTTCTCTTCTCTATGACTTGTCTTTTTCTTTTCAGCAGTCTTGCTTGTTGCTTTCACAGCCCTGATTTTTGTTTCAGGCAAAGACTTTTTTAAATCTAAAACAAGCGTATTAGTATCTTTCATAATTTTCCCTAACTTGTTTATGAGATCTATCTCGTCTTTTCTCGTCTCCTTAAGTTTTTCAAACCTCTGCAGACTTTCAACTATTTCTTTAAGGGACTCCAGAATATTTCTTCTAACTTCTTCTGGTTCCCCAACCTCCACAAAGAAAATATCCCCGCTTTCCTTTTCCAATTAAACTCACCAGGTGCTTTCAGGCTCAAATAAAGTCCTGTCAATGTCTTCTATCTTTTTTTCTATTTCATTTAATGTTGAGCCCCACAACTCAAGCTCAGCATCTTCATCATTTTTCAGTTCATTGATATCTGCCAAAGTCCTTTTTGCTTCTGCCAGCCTGTCTTTAATAAGGCCAAGCACATCTATTATGTCCTTATAATCTTCTATTTTAACAAAAACCGGAGCTTCTTCTGTCCCTACCATTTTTATCACCTTAAATTTCTTAAAATTTGAGTTGCAAGAAATTCGGGAGTGGCTTATTGCGAACTCGCTCACTAATCACAAATTCCTCGCTACCTCTTAAACAATGTTTTATCAATAAAAATAAGTTTTTTTTGCAGATCAATCATAACATTACTCCACTTATCAAGTACCTTAGCCCTGTTTGCACCTATTTCATCCAATTTTACAATTGATTGGCCTGCTGTCTTCAAATTGTTTCTTATAGTGTCAGTTCCAGTTAAAATATCCCTAAACCTGTCAGCTCTTATGAATACAGGTTCTTTCGCTTTCTTGTGCCTCAACACAGCCCGTTCTTCTCTAACAGCAGCCCTTTCCATTCTTTCATAAGGCTCTATTCTTTGGACCCCTGCTTCTGGCATTTCAACTTTAGGGTTTTGCTTTTCTAGCGGAGGCAAACCAAAAATAGGCCTTGATTTTTGCGCACCAAACAAGGGTTTAACAGGTTGCGGAAATTTTGGCTCTATAGATTCCCTTAGTTTTGGAACCGTAGGTTCCAAATACCTAGGAAAACTCTGTTTTCCCGCTGGTTTTGGAAATTCAGGCAGAGGGCGG
>DAOVKD010000014.1 GCA_030631975.1 Candidatus Woesearchaeota archaeon | reverse complement strand
TCAACTGCGAAGTTTCTCGACAATAACAGAAAGTTACCATGGTATTGCTACATCGTATTATTAATAGTCTTCACTTTTAATTTTCTTTGACATAATCTAAACCCTCAGATTCTTATTAATCATATTTACTATAATATCTTTTTTATCTTTGCTTTGCCGTTTCATATAAATCTCCAGGTTTTCCTTTTTTATTCTTGAATTAAGCCTCGTTATTCTCTCGTTTATTTTATTTAATCTATTAATTGTCATGTTAAGCTTGCCCTCCATGCTTCTTGGCACAGAAACAACAAGGAGCTTATCGAATCTATCATTTAAATAAAACAGCTTGCTGCCGCCAAATGTTTTTTGCTCTTCTTTAACCATTCCTATCAGGATATGTTTTTCTATTGGGTTCATGTGCAGGGACATTATCACTGCTTCCTTGTATGCTTTGTTGTTTATGAGGTTTAGCTCTATTGCATCATTGCTTATGTTTATATCGCTAAGAAATTCCTTGAACACCAATTCATTATTTATGTCTCTGAAAGTTATATATTCAATTGAATTTACGCTTCTATTGATATCAATATGAGAAATAAGATTCCTGTAAACAGAGTTATTATCTAACTCCATGTTTCACCCCCAAATTAGACAATAAGTAAATTTATATATATAATGATTTCGGTTATTTTGCAGTAAAATAACTAAATTTATAAAGAAATTATCTATCTTTATCTTTAATGCGTCGGTGGTCCAATGGCTAAGACAATGGCCTTCCAAGCCGTTAATCTGGGTTCGAAATGACTGCGAAAGTCCCGGCCGACGCATTTTTAATTAATTTTGTGAATAAAAATGGAAACTCTCTTAATATTTGTCTGGGTATGGTCTGCTATGGCGGCAAATGGTTTCTGGGAAGCTTATGTAGAAGGAAAACATGCATGGGATGAAGGGAAACTTGGCTGGAAGATAAGGACAAAAAAACGTGTATGGCTTACTGCGTACCATTTCTGGCTTTTTTTGGTGATGTGGCCTTTGCTCATAACTCTGCCATTAGTAATTACAGGTTTTGACTTAAGGATTTTCGGAATACTATTAAGCGCATATCTCAGCGGTCTTATTATAGAAGATTTTACATGGTTCGTAGTCAATCCTGTATTTAGTTTCAAACATTTTAACTCAAAATATGTGAAATGGTACCCATGGTTTAAGATTAAGAAATTTGAAATCCCCCTTTATTATATTGTGGGCGTATTAACAGCTATATCGTCATGGTATTTCTTATGGAGATGAAATGGCAAGAATTCTCTATGGTGTTGCAGGAGAAGGTCTAGGGCATGCCGTGAGAAGCAGGGTTGTTGTAGAGCACCTGAGCAAAAAAAAATAAAATGATAAGCATTATTATACCTACATTAAATGAAGAACACTATATTGGAAATCTGCTTAATGACTATCTTAATCAAACTTTCAAAGATTTTGAGATAATTGTAGTTGACGGCAATTCGATAGATAAAACCCGGGAAATTGTTAAGAATTTTTCAAAAAGAAATAAAAGAATAAAATTAATCGTTTCTAAAAAAAGGAATGTTTCCCACCAAAGAAACTTAGGAGCCAAGAATGCAAAATTTGAAAAGTTATTGTTCAATGACGCTGATATTTCTGTAGAGAAAGATTTTTTAGAAAAAACGGTCAAGGAACTTATTAGAAGAGAGTTAAAGGTATCAGGGTGCTATTTAGTTCCAAAAACAAAAAATGCAATAGACAAATTAGGATACTGCTTATTAAATGGCTGGATTTTCCTGATGCAATACATTTATCCGCATATGACGGGGCAATGCATTTTCTCAACAAAAGAAATTCATAATAAACTCAATGGCTTTAACCCAGCAATAAAATTTTCAGAAGACAATGACTATGTTAACAGAAGCAAAAAATTCTATAAATTCCGCATCCTAAATTCAAAAAAAATATATTCTTCAACAAGACGGTTTGACAGTGAAAATAGACTCATCCTTTTACTAAAATACGCAATGTGCCCATTTTACAGAATGCTATTTAGTGAGGTTAGAACCAACATATTTAATTATAAAATGAATGCCGACCATAAAAAAAATAATTTTTGTAAAAATATGGACTTCCAAAAGTTTTAAATATATTGTTTAGGATGCTAAAATCATGGGCAGAAAAAGTAAAGCTGAAAGATTAAAAATACACTTACTTAATATATTTATTATTATATTGTTGGTTACCCTGCTTCTATCAATTAATAAGATTAAAGATGCCGGAATTTTATTGGTTTATATTTCCACGTGGATATTAATTTTGCATATATGGCTTGGTGCTTATTACATAATAAGATATCTTAAACAGGAAAATACTATTATCAATTACGTTCTTGATTTAGCGCCATTAATTTGCATGCTAATTGGGGTATTATCCTTTCATAGACTTGAAATATGGGGCGCTTCATTTGCAATATTATTCACATTTGCAATAACAAAATATAAAATTATTAATTTATCTGCAAGAAACAAACTTATAAAAAAATATACTAACAAAAAAATTAGAAATGAGATTGTTTCTGTGCCTCTACTAATATTTTTGGCTATATCTGCGTATATGTTTAAGGAAAATATAACTATTATTAGATTCCTGCAAATTATGACCTTACTTTCTCAGTTTTTCTTCGTAGTTTGGCTGGCATATATAAAAAAAGTTTATTCCATATTCAGAAAGAGTTAAATCTTTAAGCTAACCACCTGGCTTATCCCGTGCTCGTTCATGGAAATCCCGTAAAGGCTGTCTGCTTCTGATATTACCGCATCATTATGGCTCATAATCAGATATTGCGCATTATCTGAATATTTCCTTATGAGTTTTGCAAATTTCTCTGAATTATGCTTGTCAAGAGCAGCATCAACCTCATCCAGAATATAGAATGAAGCTGGTTCATGCTCCTGAATTGCGAAAATAAAAGCCAGCGCTGTTAGAGTTTTTTCCCCTCCAGATAAGCTTCTTATGTCAAGAAACTTGCTGCCGGTAATTTTAACATTAATCCTCACTCCTGCCTCAAAAGGATTTTCCTCGTTTTCAATTACCAGGTTTGCTTCTCCTTTTGTGGTAAGCATCGAAAAGAACTTCTTGAAAGTTTCATTAACAACATCAAATACCTTCATAAACAGGTCTTTCTTCTTGCTTTCTATTTCATTCATCATTTTAAGCACATCCTCTTTTTCCCCGCCCAAACTATCTTTCTTTCCAACTAACTCGTTATACTGCTTTTCAACATCCTCATATATTTCAAGAGCCCTCATGTTTACAGAACCTATCTGTTCTCTCATATTTTCAAATTTCTTTATTTCATATTTGAACTGATCCTCATTTTTGCTTAAATCCAGTTTAACACCCTCATATTGCTGAAATTCTAAATTCCATCCAGAAAGCACTGATTGGATTTCTGCTAACTTAATGGATAATGTATTAGCTCTGACCTCAGCCTTCCTGCTTTCATCCTGCCTGTTGTTTATTGCAGCCAGGTTTTTCTGTATCTGCCTGTCAATCTCAGAACTTTTATGGAATAGACCCTTGAATTTTGCATACAAATCCTGGGCCATACCCTCCTTTTTCTTTAACTCACTATTTTTTTCCTTTACAGCCTGCATCAAATTCCTTAATTCGTTATTAAATGCCTCATTCTCCTTTTCAATCCCTTTTATTATTTCCTCTGTTTTTTCCACCTCCTTTTTGTGTATACTCTCTGACTGCATGTCCATGTTCTTTATTTCAGAATCAATCCTTATTACACTTTCATCCAGTTCCTTGAGTTTTTCCTCAAATGCATTCAGCTCTGCAAGCAGGGTTGGGTTGCTTAATTGCGATATATCAGCCCTTAATTTTTGCTTTTCTGTTTTTATCGCTGCCAGCCCATTATTAAGAGAGCTAATTTTTTCCTCAACAAGCTTTATTTTTTTATCAGCTTCTTTTTCCTGCTCCATCAAAGATGCCTTTTTCTGTTCCGAAGCCTCAAGATCAGTTGCTTCAAGATGCAAAGACTTTTCTGTCTTTATTATATCACCCTCTAAAGCAGCTTTTTTGGCCCTTAAGCCTGCTATCAGCTCTTCATTTCCTATCCTTCTTTTTTCCAGAACATCTACTGCACTCTTTAGCTCTTTAATCCCATTTTCGTATTTCTCAATTTCCCTTACAATATCCCGCTCCTTGAATCCCATGCTGTGCTTTCTTTTAAGCCTGAATCCTCCGTGCATTGCCCCGCTTTTTTCCGCTAGGTCGCCGTCTAATGCAACATATTTTGCGCTTCCAATCCCAAGCCTTCTTGCAACATCTATGTTATCCACTACAATCGTGTCTGCAAAAACATATTCAAAGATTTTTTTGAATTTAGTGTCAAAGGATATCAGGTCTAAGGCAAGCCCATGGCTTCCTTTTGATTTAGAAATCTTTTTTATTTCCGCCTTTGCAGGATTTGATTTTATTTTGTTTAAAGGAAAGAAAGTCACTACTCCCAGCCTGTTTTCTTTCAGGTATTTGATGCATTCTGAAGCTGTTTTGTCATTTTCTACAACAATACCTTTCAGCCTCCGCCCGGCAGCGATTTCCAGGGCTAAAGCATAGGCAGATTTAACATTCCCAATCTCTGCAACTGTTCCGTAAATGCCTGGTTTTTTAAGGTCTAAAATTCTTCTAATTGCCACATCCCCATAGCTCAATTCCCTGGTTCCCAGCTGCCTTGCATTTAGTTTTGCAAGCCCCTCATTTAAATTGTATATTTTCTTTCTTGTATTTGACAATTGAGCAGCTAAACATGAATCTTCTTCCAGCTTTTTGTTAAGCTCCAAAGTCGATTTCTTGAATTCATTTCGTTTGTTCTTTACTTCTCCAATCCTTTTTTTATTCTCTTTTTCTATATCCAGAACTTTGTTTATCTGGGCATCTATAGCGCTGGTTTCATGAACAACAGCATCTTTTTCTCTTATCAGATTATGCTGCTGCTCCCTTGCTGACTGCACCTCTTTCTGCAGTTCCTCTGATTTTTTATCAATATACTCAACTTGTTTCTCTATATCGCCAATATTGTCAAGCTTGTTTTTTTCCCTGAACTCCTTTATTTTTTTTGTTATAACAATTCTTTCATTCTCCTTAGAAGAGATCTCTTTCTGCATATTCTTTTTTTCTGTTTCCAGCTCTTTTATCTTATTTTGTGTTTCTTTGATGCTGTTCTGCAAGCCGCTCTTTCTATTGGTTATTTTGTTTAACTCATTCTTTATTGCGCCTATCCTTGAATTCTTTTTGGTAAGGTCTATCTTTAATTCCTCTACTTCCTTGTTGAGCTTTACCTGCCCTACATTGCCTTTTTCCTCTATTTCCCTGGATATCTGTTCTATTTCATTCCTTTTTTCTTCATTTTGTTTCTTTAAACTCTCAACTTTCTCATTTATTTTTCCCAATTCCCTGTTTGTTTCCTCCAGTTTTTTCTGCAGCTCATTTTTTTCTTTTTCCTTTCCTTCAATCTGCAATTTTAAGTAAGAAGCCTTGTTTTGCTTTATCCTGTCATTCATATCTCTGTACTTTAAAGCATGGTCGCGGTCTTTCTTAAGCTCTTTAAGGTATGTATTCCTTTCAGTAAGCACTATTTCTGTTTCCTTAAGCCTTTCATCAACCTTTTGCAGCTCTAACAATGCCTTATGCTTTTTTTCTTCATATACAGAAATTCCGGATATTTCCCCTATCAACTCCCTTCTTTGGTCAGGATGCATTTCAACAAATTTTACTATATCCCCCTGCAGGATTATATTGTATCCCTCAGGATTTATTTTTGCAATCGACAGTAAATCAAGAATTTCCTGCCTTGTCCTGGTTTCATCATTTATCTTGTAAACTGACTGCCCGCTTTGCCTTACAATCCTTGTTATCTTAACCTCATCATCTTCTGTAGGAAAGGTTTTCCTGCTGTTGTCAAAGAAAATTGAAACCTCTCCCTGCTTTGCTGGTTTTTTTAATTTACCACCATTATAGATTAAATTAGCTGCTTTCTCTGCCCTTAATGATTTTGATGAAGATTTGCCTAAAACAAAGCATAAGGCATCCAGAATATTGCTTTTTCCAGAGCCATTCGGCCCTAAAATGCAATTATACCTGCCATTAAACAGAATCTCAGTATGCTTGGCAAAGCTCTTAAAGCCGTTCATTATAATCCTGTTTATCTTTGTCACTTTTTGTGATTTTACTGCATCCTGTTCCTGCCCCTGTTCTTCCATAGTAATAAAACCACATACAATTATATTTAAAGGTTTTTAATTTTTTAGCTTCATCCAAAAATTCTTTTTAGGGTTGTGCCAGAGCAAACTTTAGACAAAATGCTGTATCTTGATTTATCTACATAAAAATTCTTGGTTATGATACACAGCATTTTCATTAATTTCATTGCATGCTTTTGCCCGCCCGCCTCCCCTAAAAAAGGCACAACCTATTTTTTGGATGAAGCCTAATTTTTATAGATTGTCTAAAGGGCTTTTTACTTTTAATGCATCATCAACTTTAACAGCAAGATAACGCTGCAAAGTCTTTATACTTGTATGCCCCAAATGGTAAAATTTAAATTAAGCAAGTATAATAGTATTCAGTATGAATATATTGTTTATCTGTAACCAAAACGAAAACCGCAGCAAGACCGCTGAACAGCTCTTTAAAGATAGATTTAAGACCAAATCTGCAGGCCTTTATAACACTAATCCAGTATCCAGAAAACAACTTCAGTGGGCTGATGCAATTTTTGTTATGGAAAATCACCAAAGACACGAAATAGCTATGAGATTTCCTGAAGTCTATATGCAAAAGCGCATACTTTCTCTGGACATTCCTGATGTTTACCATTATAACCAGCCTGAGCTTATAGATGTCTTGAAATCCAAAGTTGATGAATTATTCTAGCCATTCTTCAAATTGCTTCTTTGCCTTTTTCTTGCTGCGGAAAAACTTGGTTTCTGCAACTGATAAGCTTGGAATTCGTTTTGTAACCTTAAAATCTCTTGCCTGAATTGTTTTTAAGCTCTATAAAGCTTATTTCCCATTTCTTAGCCAGATGTTTTTTAGTTTTTGGCATTCCAAAGCCTTTGAATTAATCCTAATTCATATACCTCACGCGCAAATGTCCAGTGCTAAAAATAAAGCAAAAAAGCCCAAAACCCTAAAATTCCAAAGAATCAAAGCCTCTAACCACCGGACATATAACTCCCATTCACTTCACAAAGTTCGTAGAATAGGAGTTATATTCAATTTTTGGATTACTTAATTTTAGAAAGAGAGAGGGGCTTAGTCCTTCGGACATATTGCTTTGCTTCGCAAGAAATTATATGATCTGACTGGCTCACTTCAAACGAAATCGAAGTAAAGATTTATATATTCAAAGAATAAATAATAAAGATATGAAGTTAAAACTCATACAAAAGAATGTGAACTATCTTTCATTTCTGATTCTATTGGTTGGCATTCTTTTTATCAGCGGTTGCGTATCGCAAAATGCAGGTGAGAATGTTACACAGGGATTGCAAATCGTGCTCAAGGACGCGGGTTTTCCTGAAGTCAAATATCTCCAACCAACCATCAAGGAAGTCCAACTGCAGAATGAAGGTCGAAATTGGATAACAATCTGGAGCGATCCAGCAGGAAAAGCAATGAAGCTGACTCCTGACGGAGCTGAAAAGGTTTTAGACACAGTGAGCGTAGAAGCTGGAACCTATGTTGCGACCAGACTGCTGGTTAGTAAGGTAGATGTGGAGGTCGATATAAACCTTGATGGAGATACCTTGGATAAAAACCAGGAAATAATTCTGACTGAAGAAGAATTCAACAGTTTGCCACCACAACAAAAGCCATCAGCACCAAATAAACCTTCAGAGCCATCTGAATCAACAGAATCAACAGCACCGTCAACACCAACAAAGCCAGAGCAACCACCAGCACCAGATAAGCCGGATAAACCATCAGAGCCATTATCGGGTGATACACCCAAGGATGATATAACTGGAGGAGCCGTGGCATCAGATAATTCTCAGGGAGGAGATAATCCTATTGGAGAGGAACCGTCAGAGCCATCTAAGCCAGAAGAACCAAGTCAGCCATCTGAACCAACAGCACCGTCAATGCCAGAAGAACCAAGTCAATCATCAGCACCATCAGAACCAGAACCATGCTACAAAATAGTTAATGGACTCGTTTATATGGGTGGATGTGAATTTGGAGTTTTGGATGAGCAGCATACTGCAACTCCTCCTTTTTGGGATGGGATAGAAGAGCATAGGGGAGAATACCTCTATCCTGTGTGGAAGAATGACTTCTTATACAATGGGATCAGCGGAAAGATCATATACGATTTCACACTGCATCCGTTGAAGCCAAAGCATGAGCAGATATCTGTAGAAGTTTCTGAGTAATAATTGAAAAAGAATTATATACTTATAGCCATCACAATTTTAGTCATAATCAGAGTAATCACTATCATTTAGAAAAACTGATGCCCCTTCCTTTCTTTTTTTAGAAAAAAGAAGCAAAAAATCTGACGCCCCTCTCTCGTCCTTCGGGCATTTACACTCCCTACGGTCGAATTTATCAGTAATCCAAAAACTTTGATTTTTTCCTCCGCTTCGCTACGGAACGTTGCACTAAAATTCAATCCCTAGCGGGAGAGCATAACAGGAATTTCCGATGTTAGTTACAATTAAATTTAAGTTTTTAGACGGAATTCTCTGTATTTTTTGAATAGGGCAAGAAAACTTGGTTCAAATTACCTCAACCATAACTAAATCATCGTATATCTTCTTAATTATAGCAGAAACCTTCTTTCCCGATTTTAAGGAGAAAGTAACTGTTTGACCAACCTCTTCCTTAATATTATTTTTTTGCAATATCTCTTTTGGAATCATATACCTTTTAGATTTTCTCTTAGGTTTATCCATAACATTCACCTATTTTTTGCCAGTTTTTCTAAATCCTTGACCAACTGTTCAAGACACCTTTTCATTTCTTCCTCGCTTTTTGTTCCAGTGCAAACTATTTTTCCATTGGAGAACAATAGGAAACTTGCATGAAATGGACGTTCTATTTTATATACTAAACCTGGAAACTGCTCTGGTTCATATTCAACATTACGAAGTTTTGTTGCAAGTTCATTTAAATTGAGATCAAAACCTAATTCTCCTGCCCCAACCAGATTTTGGATTATAAGTGTTGGTTCTATTTTTATTTTAACATTTACTTTTTTAAGAGAATCAATGACCTTATGAATGGCTTTTTTTGCAGTAGCCATATCCTTTGCACCTGTACAAACAACCCTGCCTGATGTGAACAACAAAGACGATGTTTTAGGCTCTTTTATTCTCATAACTAATCCAGGAAATTGTTCGGGATTGTACTCTACATTTGGTAATGTAGATGCAATTTTCTCTAAGTGTAATTTATGCTCCAGATTAGTTGTCACAACAAGATTTACTACCCTTATTTTTGTCATTTTTAAGCCTCTAAAATACTGTAAATTCGAAGTCTTTTTAAATAAGAAATCATAACTAACGATAAATGTTTTGGTTTTCTTGCCCTTAATGTACTTGTTTTATTGCTCTCCGAGCCTGATACGAGAGAATTC
>DAOVKD010000174.1 GCA_030631975.1 Candidatus Woesearchaeota archaeon | reverse complement strand
GAATTCAAAGATAGAAAGACATTTGACAAACAAATAAAACCTTAACATGAAAATAGGTGGAATTCAAAAAACAAGCCTTATTGACTATCCTGATAAGGTTTGCGCTGTTTTTTTTGCATCTGGCTGTAATTTCAGATGTCCATACTGCTATAATCCTGAACTTGTTTTCAGCAAGACAAAGTTAATTCAGGAAAAATATATTAAGAACTTCCTGAAAAAAAGAAAAAATTATTTGGATGCTATTCTCTTAAGCGGCGGGGAAATAACAATCCAGCCAGATTTTGTTGATTTTGTTAAAAAGATAAAATCATATGGTTATTTAATTGGAATAGAGACAAATGGTTCAGATCCAGACGCTATAAAAGAGCTAATAGACAACAAATTAGTTGATTTTATTGCAATGGATATAAAATCTGACTTAGAAACTTATGAAAAAGCTGCAGGTGTTAAGCCAGACAAAGAAAAAATAAAAAAAAGTGTTGAACTAATAAAGAACAGCAATATCAACTATGAATTCAGGACAACTGTTGTTCCTGGATTGTTTGATGAGGAAACAGCAATAAAGATTGGAAAATGGCTAAAGGGAAGCAAGAGATATGTTCTACAGCAGTTTAGAAATGAAAAAGGGATGATTGACAAAAGCCTTAAAAGAAAAAAACCATATAGTGTTGATAAACTAAAAAAATTCAAAAAGATTCTTGAAAAATATATAACAAATGTAAAGATTACAGGCATATAGTCTAAGCATAACTTATGCAATTGCTGTTATGTCTCCCGACGACTGAAAGGAGGAGAACGCAGCGGGGCAAAATCCGAAGGATTTTGAGTTCAGAATTTGGGCGTTATTCATATTAACTTTAAAGTAGTAAATTAACCGAAAGATTTAAATAGTATGAATCAATACTTAAGGTAACATGACAATCACAAAAGAACGAGCAAAGGCAGATTTGGAAAAAGTAATGAAGCAGTATGGAACAGGTGGTGCTGGAAGTAAAAATGATAGAGCAGCACAACTTGTAATGCAAACTATTGGAGTTCTTGAAAGACGATTGGGAAACCCTGAAGCTATTAAAATGATATATATTGACAATCCTGGAGCATCAAAACTTCTTCCACCAACAGTTTATGAAGTTGCAAAAGGATATATTGGTGGAAGTATTAATGAAGCAGAAGCACGAGAAAGACTACAAGATGCTTCAAAACAATATGGAAAAGTCTTTCAAGAAATGGGAATAAGTCCTCAAAGAAGTACTGCTCTTTTTGGAAGAGAATAAATCTTTTGGTTCCTATCTTTTAGCCCGAATTCTGAATTAGGCATAACAAATATTATGTTCAACTCTTTTTTAAAGCAAAAATTTTTAAACCATGTAAGATTTCCTTTAAAAGTGTTAATATATGGGCTCGTAGCTCAGCCTGGAAAATATGTTTTTAAGCATATTTTGGGCAATAGTAGCAATCGGCTCTTAACCGATAGGTCGGGGGTTCGAACAGCTTCTTGCTAAGCTGGCACGCAGGGCGGGCATTGAATTAAAAATTCAGGCCCACCGAGCTCGCTTCGCTCGCAAGTGCTTTGAAAGTCCCTCCGAGCCCATTTATTTTATTACTATATCTTAGACCAAAAACTATATATATAATATTAAAAATCCAGCATAGGATGAAAGCAGCATTAATAAGCCTGGGAAGTGAAAGTTCAAAATGGACAGTAAGAGCCATGCAGAAATATTTTGACAGGGTTGACAGCATAAATATCAAGGAAATTGAAGTGCGTTCATTAAAGAACAAAATAGATATTTTGCACAATGGAAGGCCATTTGGGAAATATGATTGTGTTTATGTAAAGGGCTCTTTTAGATATGCCCTAACCCTGACAGCAATAACCTCTGCTTTATTTGGTAAGACATATACTCCAATAGCCCCTGAATCATTTGACATAGTCCATAATAAATTTCTTACACAGTTGGTTTTGCAAAAATATAATATTCCTATGCCAGATTCCTACCTTGCTCCAACTATTGATGCTGCAAGAGATATACTGCGAAAAGTTAATTATCCTATTATGATAAAGCTTCCCAAGGGCACAGGCGGTAAGGGAGTTATGTTTGCTGATTCCTTCCCAGCTGCAAGCTCTATGCTTGATGCAATAGGACCATTGAACGTGAAGGTTTTAATACAAGAGTATATAGAAACAAATAGTACAGATACAAGAGCCATAGTGATTGGTGATAAGGTTATTGCCAGCTACCAGAGAAAAGCAACCAAAGGAGAAAAAAGAGCTAACATTCATATTGGTGGTGTTGGTGTAAAATGTGTCTTAGATGAAAAAACAAAAAGAATTGCTGTAAAAACAGCAAAAGTACTTAAGGCAGACATATGCGCTGTAGATATACTTGAGACAACCCTTGGACCCTTGGTTATAGAAGCAAATCTCTCGCCTGGGTTGCAGGGTGCAACAAAATACACAGGAATAGATGTTGCAGATAAAATTGCCGGCTTCTTATACAAAAAAGCAAAGGAATTCAAGGACAAGGGCAAGGTTAAAGATACTTCCAAGATATTTGAGGACCTTGGCATAAAAGCCACAACAGATGGGATAAAGGAAATAATAACAAATGTAGACTTCAGGGGCAATAGAATTCTCCTGCCAGAACT
>DAOVKD010000049.1 GCA_030631975.1 Candidatus Woesearchaeota archaeon | reverse complement strand
TGGCGGTGGTTTTGAATCAGCAGCAATAACAGAGTGCTTTGGCGAGTATGGTTCTGGCAAAACTCAAATAGGCCATATACTTGCAGTCAATTGCCAGAAGCAGTATCCTGGCTCCACTGCGGTTTACATTGACACTGAAAATACCTTTAGGCCAGAGAGAATCGAGCAGCTTTCCAAAGGGGCAGGACTCGAACCTAATGATGTTCTCAAAAATATTAAGGTTGCAAAGGCATTTAACACAGACCATCAGATGCTCCTGGCAGAAAAAATTGAGGATCTCATAAAAAAACAAGGATTGGACGTGAAACTTGTTATAATAGATTCTTTAACAGCTCAATTCAGGGCAGAGTATATCGGAAGAGGAACATTAGCGGAAAGGCAGCAGAAGATAAACAGGCATATGAGGGATCTTGCAAAACTAGCGCATACATACAACCTATGCGTTTATGTTACAAACCAGGTAATGGCAAGGCCAGATATGTTTTTTGGAGATCCTACACAGGCCATAGGAGGACATATTGTGGGCCACGCTTCAACCTTTAGGCTGTACCTCAGAAAGGGAAAGAAGGGCAGCAGAGTTGCCAAATTGGTCGATAGTCCAAATCTACCTGAAGGCGAGTGTTCCTTCTATGTTGAAACGAGTGGATTAAAAGATATTTAATTTATTATTTTCTATTTCTTTTATTTCTTATATCCTGCCGTGCGGCATGATTATTTTTATATCATCGGAAGTTAAAAACCTCTGTTTTTTTTCTCCTCGTCGGGGGATTTTGAATCATGCCGCACAGCATTATATCCAATAAATTTTTAAAATGACGGTTGTTAACTTACCTATACTTATGAGTTTATTTATAAAAAGATTAAATTAAAATCAATATGAACCAACAAAATAAACTAAAATGGTATTACAGTTTAACATCAAGACTATTAAACGTTGTTATAAGACCGTATATCCGTAAAATTAATGGAATACACAATATTCCAAAAGATAAACCATTTATTGTTGCAGCGAATCATGCAAGTTATATTGATGATTTTATTATAACATCTTTTGTTATCAATTACACAAAAAAGAGAGCAAATACTTTTGTCAATTCAAGTTATTTTAAAAATGCTTTCTTAACAAAAATATTCAAAGGTCTTGCAATGATAGCAGTGGATACAGACAAATCAATGTCAAATGATGTGAAAAAGAAACATATGAATGAAAGAGCATTTAAAAAAGCTATCAATTCTCTAAAAAATGGAGAACTTTTTACTATTTTTCCAGAGGGCGGAAGGAGTAATGATGGTTTGATAAAAAAAGCTAAAACTGGAGTGGCTAGGATTGCTCTGGTGTCAAAAGTTCCAGTAATCCCTTTAGGAATTAAAGGATCCTGCCAAGTAATGCCTAAAGGAGCCATATTTCCTAGATTCAAAAGGTTAGAAGTAACTTTTGGAAATCCCATGCATTTTGATGAATATTATGGAAAGGAAAAAGATTATAAAACTCTAAGAAAGGTTACAACTTTAATAATGAAAAATATAGCAAAACTAATAGGCCAGAAATATAATTATTGAAAATGGTTTACCCAATAGCTAAAATAATACTGCCCCCCATAATTAATCTTTGGATTAAAGAAACTAATGGTTTGGAAAATATTCCTGTAAAAGAACCGTTTATAATAGCGGCAAATCATGAAAGTTATATGGATCATTTTCTAATAATAACAACTTTTGTGATACATCTTGATAAAAAAATACATTTTTTAGCAAAAAAGGAGCATTTTAGTAATCCAATAAAATCAGTATGGCACAAATGGGCAGGGGCAATTCCCTTAGATAGAAAAGCAAAAGGAACTGAAGCTTTAAGATGGGCAATTAAACTTTTGAAAGATGGAGAAGTTATTGGCATTCATCCAGAAGGAACAAGAAGCTTAACAGGAAAACTGCAAAAAGGAAAAACAGGGGTAGCTAGGCTGGCGTTAGCAGCCAGAGTTCCAGTACTGCCTGTAGGATTAATTGGAACGTTTGAAATTCTGCCAAAAGGCAGGTACATTCCAAAATTAAAAAAGGCAGCAATGAATATAGGCAAACCAATGCATTTTAATAAATATTATAATAAAAAAATAACAAAAAGATTATCGAGAAAAATAACTGACGAGATAATGAGACAAATAGCTGGATTATGCGGCCAGAAATATAATTTTTAATCAACAAATGATGATTAACATGAAAAAAATATCTATTATCGGGGCAGGAAGCTGGGGGACAACTTTGGCTGTATTGATAGCCGAAAACGGTTATGATGTTATTTTGTGGACAAGGGAGAAGTCTAATGTAGAATCTATAATCAAGGATAGAGAGAATAAACAATATCTTCCAGGAATTAAAATACCTAATAAGGTTCATGTCGGGAGTTCTATAGAGAAGGCAGCATCAAATGCAGATTTGGTGGTTAATGCTGTGCCGGCGCAATTTACAAGAGAAGTAGCTAAGCAATATGCTAAGCATATTAATTGCGATGTTGTTGTTAATGTTGCAAAAGGCATAGAAATAGGAACATACAAGAGAATGTCAGAAGTTCTTAAAGAGGAGCTGCCTGATAAAGTCTCAATAGTATCTCTTTCAGGACCTAATCATTCTGAGGAAGTAAGCAGAAAGATGCCGACAGCAACTGTTATAGCGTCTGATAATATTAACTGTCTTAATGGCATTAAAAAAGTATTCCATACAGGCTACTTCAGGGTTTTTACACATGATGATATAATAGGGGTGGAAGTTTGCGGCGCTTTAAAGAATATAGCAGCGCTAGCGATAGGTGTGTGCGACGGTTTAGGTTATGGAGATAATGCGAAGGCAAGTATCATAACACTAGGGCTGATGGAAATGAGCGCTTATGGCAGATTTCTAGGGGCTAAAAGAGCAACATTCTATGGCATTGCTGGTGTAGGTGATTTAGTGGCAACATGCACCAGCAAACACAGCAGAAACAGGTTTGTCGGAGAAAGGATTGCAGAAGGAAAGAAGATGGAGGATATTAGAAAAGAAATGAAAGGTATGGTTGCAGAAGGAGTTGAAACAACAAAAGCAGTTTATGAATTCAGCAAAAGGAATAATCTCTACATGCCTCTGACAGAACAAGTCTATGGGGTGCTGTACAAAAACAAAGATTTGAAAGAGGCTATATCTGATTTGTTGAAAATAGAGTAAAAATTAAGAACTAAACAATTAATGATGCCATTACTCTTCTGTAAAGTCTTCTATTTTTTCCTTAAGTTCCTGATCTTTCTTTAAAATTCCGCGATTTCTTAAATATTCCCTTGCAAGTATCCAGAAAAACAGGCCTAAACTCTTTTTACCTTTATTATTGCTTGGAACCACAAGGTCTATATTGTTTGTTTGATTATTTGTGTCGCATATTGCAACAACAGGAATGTTCATCTTTATTGCATCCATTACCGCGTTTCTATCCGGTCCAGAGTCAACAGCCAACAGAACCCTGGCTTCAATATAATTATCCAGATTCGGATTTGTTAAAATTCCAGGAGGATATCTTCCTGCAAAAACTTTTGCTCCAGTAACCCTGCTAAACATTTTTATTGGTTTCCATGCGCTTTCTCTTCTTCCAACAATTAAAATATCCTCTGGATTATATTGCGCCAGAAATTTGGCGGCTATGTTTAGCCTTTCATCTATCTTTTGAAGGTTTAAAATAGATAGTCCATCAGGCCTTGTTTTGTAGATGAATTTTTCCATGTATCTGGTTTTAAACTTTGTGCCTATGTGAATTCCTGATTTTAGATATTCATCTGTAGGAACCAAAAATTTTTCTTCTGTCATGATAATTACCTTTAATTCTCCATCAAATAACAGTTCAGAATATGAACTGCAGTTTTTATTACCTCATGCAGTAAATTGGTAATATATAAGGAGAATAGAGCTGGATTTAAAAAGGTTTCTCAAACCTACTTAAAGACCTCCAAATATTCATAACATAATTTTTGGAGTTGTTTACTCCTTTTTTTCTACTATATTGTAAATAAGGTTTAGTTGCCTAACTAATGCTCCAAGCTCTTTTTCAATCTTAGCTTTATAACTATCATGCACATACTTAACAGCAGGATCTTCCATTTCTTCTTGAGATTCTAAATTAGAATACATCCTTAAGAATTCCTGAAGTGCGATTCTTAAGTCTGCAAATAAAGAATACATGCCGCTATAAAAGACCCACATTTCCTTAACAAACTTCCGCTGATCATCTTCCAATCGGTCTGGAAGATTCTTTAGTGCCTTTTCTGTAACCTCAATATCACCAACCATTTGAAGGATCCTCCTCTTAAATATTCGCTTACCTCCTAGCATAGGAAGTATTCGCTCTTTAAACGAAGATGGACCTTTCTTTCCAAATATTCCCATGTTTAATCACCTGTTTTATGTTTTCTTAAAAGATTTTTCATCTTATTAAATGAAAATGTATCCAGTACTATTAATTCTTTTTGGTTTTGTAGGACAGAAAAAACTTATTTTCGCTAAATTAATTTTTATCTCCTTTCATAAGGATGATGTCCGCCAGTAGGTTTTTCGTAGAAACTAAATGCCTTAAGGAATCTTGGGAATCTTGCAATTGGTCTAATAAATCTGGAAAAATACCTTAACCTGGAAGCTTCTTTGCCTGTTCTTTCTATTTCCCTAACTAATATTTTACCTTCTTTTTCGATTTCTAGCACTTCATGAATAGATGATTGTATTGTCCCCCCCAAATTAGCAATGGTAACAAATCCTTCTATTAACCTTAACACTAAAAAAGCCGGAAAAACAGCAATGATTTCCAACCAATACTTTCTAAAAAATTTTGGAAACTTCCTTATTCGTACATATTTAAAAATTAAATCCAAAACAAAAATAAAAATAATAACGCCATCAATAATTGAAACATAAGCATGATAAGGTTCAATCTCATGCCCAAAAAATATCTGGCCTATAATCACAAAAAGTAACAGGATGAGGCAATAAGGAATTACTTTGTCAACTATCAACTCAATTTTATGCAGCCATTTCTTCATAAACTAATATTTTTTCATTAAACTAATATAAATGTTTTGTGCATGGCATTAATTTCAGGACAGTTTCAAATCAACAACAATAATAAACAATCAATAATAAAAAAACAATAGAGTTAACAACTACAATAACAATTATTCGATTAAGAGCAAAATTAATTTACAATTTTAAAATAAAACTCAATAAAAAATAATTAAAAATCATCATTAACGGCGATTGGCTTTGGAATGAGGCAATGCAAAGCAGCGACGCAAAATGCTCGATTATTTTTAATAATAATTTTTCAATGAATAATGCTATCAAAGTTAAATATCAAATAATGAGTTAACAAATAATTGTGAACGACAAAAATAAAAATTAATGGATTTTAAAACTGTCAATAACTTTTGGCACTTACTAATTTACTTAAACACTTCCAAATCCTCATAAACAGGACCTTGCGGGGCTAAGGTGCTTTTTATTAATTTAAAGCAGTTTATATCTATTCTTTTATTCTCAATATTTATTTTCTTTAATTTACCTATAAATTTCTCTTTATTGCTGATATATCTTACTCTTGCTAATGTGAGGTGTGATTTGAAGTTTTTCTCTTTTTTGAATAATTTTTTTAGATTCTCATCAATATTCTTCTGCAGATCTAATATAGGCCCCTCTGGTTTTAAACCCACCCATATAACTCTTATGTGACTTTCATTTGGAAAAACTCCGATTTTGTCTAGGTAGGCAGAGAAAGGCTTAAAGGTTATCTTTTTGATGGCTTTTTTTATATCTTCT
>DAOVKD010000076.1 GCA_030631975.1 Candidatus Woesearchaeota archaeon | reverse complement strand
TTTTTATTTTTAGCTAAAACTTCTTTGAGGACTTCTGTTGTAAGGCATTTTCTTCCGCAGCTTCCGTCATCTGTTGTAACAATCATATTTTTGTTTTTGAATCTCTTGAGATAAAGCAGATCCTCTTTCCTCTTAGCGCCATTTATAATTATGGGATTCTTCAGAACATCAATTAAAGCAGACAAAGGGGCCATTCCTATCCCACCGCCAACAATACAGGAATTGTCTTTTATAGAAAAACCATTTCCGTAAGGCCCCCTTATGCCTACCTTATCTCCTCTTTTTAGTTTAAATAAAGCATGAGTAAACTTTCCTACTGCATGCGCTGTAAAAGCAAATCCATTCTTTGTATGGTAAGAAACAGCCATTGGCTTTTCATCCAAACCAGGAATCCAGACCATAATAAACTGTCCGGGCCTGCTGTCTAAAGAATGCTTGAAGAAAAATGATTTCATGTTTTTTGCTTCCGCAACCACATCACTAACTTCAAGTATTTTTGGAATACTGTTTTTGCATGATTCTTGGTTTGGCATTTTACATTGGTTTTTATTGTTAATACTTATTATTTTTATTGCGTTTTATTCATGCGCACATCCCCTTATCTCATCCAAATTCTTGACATTGTTCTTTTTCATCCAGGATTCCATTTCATTGCAGACTTTTTTGAATATTCCAATGCCCCTGTAATAAACACCAGTTCCTATGCCAACAGCTGTTGAACCAGCCATTATCATTTCTATTGCATCTTTTCCATAAGTAACTCCACCTGTTCCAATTATTGGTATCTTTACTGTTTCATAGATTTCATAAACACACCTGACAGCAATTGGTTTTAATGCAGGTCCTGAAACGCCTCCAATTTTATTTGCAAGTATAGGCTTGCGCGCATTAATGTTAATTGCCATGCCAGTGGCAGTATTAATGGCTGTTATTGCATCAGCGCCTGCTTTTTCAGCTGCATGCGCTATTTCTTTTATGTCATGAACATTAGGGCTTAGTTTTATGCTGACTGGAATTTTCCCCGAGTTTTTCTTGACAATTTTGGTAATTTCAGCAGTTAATTTTGCATCGGCATGGTAAGGCTTTCCATAATCCAGATTCGGACAGGAAATATTAACTTCAATCATTGCTGGTTTTAAGGAAGCCATTTTTTTAGCTACCTGGCCAAATTGCTCAATCTTATAACCATAAATACTGCCTATAACAGGGGCGCTTAAATTGTCTAGTCTTTTAAAATCATTGACTGCATTGTCTATGCCCTGGCCTGGCAAACCAACAGCATTTAGAAATACATTATCATAACCAAACATTGCAGGATTTTTATTCCCTTGTCTTTCTTCATGGCACACAGATTTTAATGTTACAGCTCCTGCCATGTTTTTCCCTACCCTACCAACACAATCCAGAGTAACACCTAAAATTCCAGAAGCTAAGATAGTAGGATTGCGTAGCTCTATCCCGCATAAATTTGTTTTGAGCATTTTTATAAAAGTGATATATCCTCTTTATCCATATTTCTTTCGCAGTAATGACATCTTACCTTCAATGGGCGCTTCCTGATGACGTAGAATTTTGTTGCCATACTTTTCTCATTGTTTGTAATGCAATTGGGATTAGAGCACTTGATTATTTTGTTTATAGTAGTAGGTATTGCTACTTTTATTTTTTCCTTTACATCATAATTCTTTATGATGTTTACTGTGGCATCAGGAGCTATTAAAGCAATTTTGTCAACCTCTTCTTTTGTCAGATTCTTTCCCCCGATTTTTATAATGCCCTTTTTTCCCATTGTTCTGCTTGTGAGATTTGTTGCCACAGAAATAATGCTTCTTATACCCCTAAGGTCAAGAATGTCAACTACTTTTAAGGCTGCATTGCTGGGAATATGGTCAATAACAGTCCCTTCCTTTATTGCTGAAACACTTTGTTCTTTTTTCATTTTATCTTTACCTAGTTGTGTATCATTACAATCGCGTGTTGGGGCGGGCTTATCTTGCTGTATAACACCAATGGGGAGGTAAAAGAGTTTGACGAAGTCAAACTTTTCCCAAAACTAACGCAAGCAATGCCTTTCTAACAGGTATTCCATTTGCAGCCTGCTCAAAGTAAACAGCGTGGTCTGTTGCATCCAGGCTTGGATCTATTTCGTTAACTCTTGGCAATGGGTGCATTATCTTAAGGTCTTTTTTTATGTTAGGCAGCAAACTTGTGTCCAATTTGTAGACTCCTTTGTACTTCTCATACTCTACAGGGTCTGCAAACCTTTCTTTTTGTATTCTTGTAACATAAAGTATGTCTAATTTTTTACTTACTTTTAGCAGATTAGAGGCTGTAAAAAATTTTATTTTCTTCTCCTTTAACTCATCAAGATATGTCTGGGGCATCTGTAATGCCTGCGGCGCTATAAAGTAAAATATAGGGTTAAAATGAGACAAAGCAGTTACAAGGCTGTGCACTGTCCTGCCATATTTTAAATCGCCTAAAAGTCCTATGTGCAAATTATCCAGTTTTCCCTTTACTTTTTGAATTGTATAAAGGTCAAGCATTGTTTGTGTTGGGTGCTGGTTTGCGCCATCACCTGCATTAATTATAGGTTTTGAGGATGCTTCTGCAGCAAGTCTTGCAGAGCCTTCCAGAGGATGCCTTATTACTATGACATCGGCGTAAGCTTCCACCATCTTTATAGTGTCCCACAGAGTTTCGCCTTTTTTGATAGAAGTCATCTTTGCAGTTGCAAAACCCATTAGTTTTCCTCCAAGCTGCTCCATAGCAGACATAAAGCTTAATCTTGTCCTTGTTGATGGCTCAAAGAATAACGTTGCAAGAATTTTGTCTTTCAGTAAATTTGGATTTAGCTTTTTTTCCATTAATTTTGCAGTTTTCAAAATAAAAAGCAACTCCTGTTTTGAGAAATCGTGTATGGAAATTATATCCTGCTTTTCGAAGTTCATATTAAAAAAATAACATCCCATTCCTTATTTATAAATCTTATGCTTTCAGTATACACTATTGGTAAAACTATGGCGGAAAAATTGAAAAGAAGTATCTATACTGAAACCTCTCAGTACCATATTAAGAAGTAGATTTGGGTTTATAAAAGTTTTGGCAATGTAGCTAAAATTGATGCTCAGAAAAAATATATCGGACGGAAAGTATTTGTTATAGCCCTAAAGAATTGATGATGGGTTTTTTCTGTCCCACATCCCCCTAAATCGAAAAGTATATATATTGAAAGTTTAATAGGACAACTTAACAGTAAAAAGTGGTGCGCGCATGATTAATATTATAAAGGCTTTTATTAACAAAGTTCTAAAGGGATTATTCAAAAAAAAGAAGAATATTAAGCTGGGTTTATACGGCCCTCCAAATGGCGGTAAAACCACACTAGCCAACAGAATCTGCAAAGACTGGCTGGGGGAAGATATGGGCGCTGTTTCTAATGTTGCCCACGAAACCAGGGAAGTGCAGATTAAAGAGCAGGTAAACATTAAATCAAAGGGAAAGGAGCTTACTTTTAATTTGGTAGACACGCCAGGGATAGCGACAAAAATAGATTACGAGGATTTTATCAAATCAGGATTAAAAGAAAAACAGGCTAAGCAGCGCGCAAAAGAAGCAACTAAAGGAGTTATAGATTCAATTAAATGGCTGGATGAAATGGATACAGTCATAATTGTCCTGGACGCAACAAAAGACCCCTACACGCAGGTTAATATTACAATAGTTGGAAACTTGCAGGCCAGAAAAATCCCTGTTTTAATAGTGGCAAATAAGTCTGATTTAAAAAAGGCAGATGTAAAAAAAGTGCAGTCAGCATATCCTCAGTACAATGTCATTGGAATTTCAGCGAAATATGGAAACAATATAGATAAATTTTACGAGGGGCTGTTTGCAATAGCAGGATAAATATAAAAAAGAGGTTGATAAAACAGTTAAAAATGGTAACTTTGCAGTTTGTTCCATATCATGAAATTGAAGATTTAGGCAGCGCAAGAAGAGTAAAAAAACTAATTGATATTGTCAAGCAAAACAAGATTGTTTTGCTGCAGGGAAGATTAAAAAAAGAGGAAGAAACTGATTTGATATCTATAGCAATGGAAGAGTTTGGAGACAAGTTTAAAGGTATAGAATTAGCTGTAATAAATCCTAAAAATAATGACGCAACTGGCCTTAAAAAGGCAAGAAACAATTTTTTTAGATTTCTTTTAGGCAACAGGCAAGGTCTTACAATAATAGGCCCTGCAAATATTGTAACTGAAATAAAGAAGGATCCGAATAAGATTGAGCTTTATACAAAGGAAGCTAAAAAAAGAAAGAAAAAATAAGAACTTAAAAAAATGCCGCACCAATGCGTAAGATGCAATACATTCTATGAGGATGGAGCACAGGAACTGCTGAAAGGCTGTAGTTGCGGTGGCAGGCTTTTTTTCTTTATCAAGAAAGAAAAGCTGGAAGATATGAAGAAAATAACAGAAGAGGCTAACTTAACTAAAAAAGACAAGGAACAAATTGAACAAGATGTCTTTGATTTGGTTGGAAGCGAAATTGATAAAGACCAGCCGGTAATTCTTGACTTAGAAGCTATAAGGGTTTTGAGGCCGGGAAAGT
>DAOVKD010000148.1 GCA_030631975.1 Candidatus Woesearchaeota archaeon | reverse complement strand
AAGCGCAAAAAGGTTAGGATTGCCGCTTTTAGCAGGAAACCTTCTTATTAATTCTTTTAAATCTTCATCAGCGCAGTAAACATATACCTCTGAATAATCTGCAGGCGCGTCCTTAAATTTGAACTTATATGCAGTATAAGCGCCAAATACTATGCTTGATGGCATCCTTTTCTCAATTTCAGCTGCAGTGCCTTTGTATTCAACACATGTTTTATAGATAATATCTTTATTCAGATTCCTTATGCTTGCCCAATAATACAATATTTTCTTGGGGTTTACCATTTCAAAGTTTCTTCTGTTTACCTTGACTGCGCCCATTTTACTTAAATGGTTTAATGCGTTGTTGACTGTGCTCAGGGAAATCTTTAGAGCATTAGCTAACCCAAGCTGAGTCATCTTTGCATTTTTTTCCCCCATAAACCTATACAAAATTTCCCTGTACACAAGCTCTGTTTTCTTCATTGTATGTCAAAAAGCGAGGAGACACCATCTCCTCTGCTTTTTTTCCAGATTAGTCCTTCCACCAGTCAGAGACTGGTGGAATGATAATCTTTCTATAATTTATTTCTTTATTTATAAATGTTTCGATTATTTTAGAAAATAATTTAAATGGAAAATTGGAAAAGAGAAAATAGGAATATCAAAACCCCAACCTCAAACAAGCAGCCTTATCTTCTCTCCTTTATTAACAGCATTAAGAATTGTCCTGCCAACATTATTGCTCTTCTTTACCTTTATCAGCCCTGTTTTGCCTGCTTTTGCTGTCATCAAAAACTTATCATTCAGGTAAACATCTACATCCTTATTCTGCATTTTAATGTCTAAGCCAAAAAGTATGCTGTTCTTTTTTATGTCTAAACTGTAAGGCACTTCAGCTTGTTTTGTTTCTTTTTCTGTAGATTTTATTTCCCTGTTACTGCCAAGTTCCCTGACTTCTACGCTCATTCCAAGGCTTTTTTCTATTATGCTGATATTTTTGCCTTGTTTTCCTATAATCTTTGCAATATCCCTTTCAGGAACATAAACAATGCACTTATTGTCACTTACTACATCAACCTCTGCATTCCTTGAGTATCTTCTGAATTCATCCTCTATTGCAGGTTTTGCCAACATATGAATTCCTTTTTTAGCTCCTTTTTTGGTTTCCTGAACAGGAACCACCACTGTTTGCTCACCATAACTATATATTTCATATTCCAATTTTCCAGTTTCGAAATTGTTAACCACAACCACTGGCCTTGCTAAATCAGCCTCGGTCATTCCAGAAGGAACTTTGACTGTCATTTTTAATGACAGGACTTCGTTGATAAACCCGTTTTTTATGAAAACAACTGTATCAATTACCTGCGGTATAACTCCCATCTCAACTCTGCCAATAAATCTCTGTATTGCGTCTATAGGATTGGTTGCATGCACAACACCGACCATGCCAACACCTGCCAGCCTTAAATCTGCAAACAATTTAAAGTCATCAGTATTTCTCATTTCATCAAAAAAAGTATAATCAGGCCTTGATAATAATAAAATATCATGGATTTCCTGGGCATCTCCGTGGCTTATTGCATATTGCGTTATATTGTCCGGTAAAATTAAATCTCTTGGCGCTTCAACTGTTTTCACAATTTTTTCTTTTGATGCGTAGAATTCTGCCAAAGCCTGGGAAAAAGTAGTCTTGCCCATTCCAGGGCTTCCAGCAACTAAAACACCTTCTGCCTGTCTTGAAATTCTTTCTTTAAGTTTATCGCTTAACTTATAATCATTCAAATTCAATCTCTTAACAGGCCTTACTGCTGTTATTTCCCATCCATCTGAGAAAGGAGGCCTGGTTATAACAATCCTGAACTTGCCAAGCTGCACTATCGTAGAACCTTCCCTTTCTATCTCAATAAATCCATCTCTTCTTAGTTTTGCATCTTCTATTATTTCCCTGCTTATCTCCTGGACCTCTTCCTGTTTTAAAACTGCTTTTCTCAATGAAACAAAGTCCCATTTTCCAGGCATTCCCTTTTTTGCATAAGGCATTACATTCTCTCTTAAATGAACTGACATTGTTGTTTCGTCGAAAAACCTGTCCAGCTTTAATTTTTTTATACCTCTTTCTGGTTTTTTGAAATAGAGCACTTTAATGCCTCTTGCCAATGCAACTTCTGACTGCACTTTATCTGATGTAATTAAGGCAGCATCCTCATCATACGCTAACTGCCGAATCATTGCGTCTATCTCACCTAGAGAAGCATGTCTTATTTCTGCTGCTCTTGGCCGCTCGCCTCTAAAAGAAAACTCAAAATTATTAGCTGATATGCCTTTTAGTCTTTTGATTTCATCCAGGCCTAAAAAACCAACTGCTTTTCCCAGATTTGCCTGGTGCTCTAACTCTGCTAAAACAGCTTCATGGATTATTATTTCATTTGCTTTGATCTCATTATTTTTTATCTTCTCAGACAGCAAACCTTCTATTATAACAGAAGTATCCGGCACTATTTTCCCGAAATTTGATTCGTTACTATTTTTTAATTCGTTAATTTTGTTTTCATTATCCATAATACCTTAAAATATTGCTTTCTTTATAAATCTATGGGTTTTTATTTAATTACAATATTGAAAATATTTCTAAAAAAGTGGAAATTTATTATTTGCAATATAGAAAGATTATCTTTCCACCATTCTTTGAATGTTTATAAAATTTGAACAAAGTGAAAATTTTACTAAACTAGGAAAATGCTGAGCATTTTCTGTTGGTGGGGAGACTAATCTGGAGAAAAAGCGAGGAGAGCGAGCGAGCAACGGTGGTGTCTCCTCGCTTTTTGACAAATTTAGAAATCCTTAATAAAATCCTCTTTTAGGAAAATCCCCTTTTAGAGTATACTCCATGGAAAATAAGTAAATTTAAAAAATTTCATTGATTAGCTTTACAGTAAATTTAGTGTAATAGGTAACACAATAAAATGTCAAAACAAATACTCTATGAAAGCACAAACAGAAAACTTGGTCTTGAACAATTATTAAGGATTAAGAATATTGACCCAAATATACCGGGTCCTTT
>DAOVKD010000098.1 GCA_030631975.1 Candidatus Woesearchaeota archaeon | reverse complement strand
AGGCTGTCCAAAACTGTTAAAAGCGCCTAATAATGGAATACCCTTATTAGCAAGAAAACTCCCTAAAAGTTGAAAATTTGCAATCAACGCAGAGACCAGTATTACTGGTATAACACTGGTATAAAAAAAGGATAACGGCCATCTGACTCCATGGCCGCGGACCATGCCAAATGATAATGGTATCTCTACTTTCATTGCCTGCGCATAAACTACCATTACAAAAACTGTGACTGTGAAAAGTAAAGCTGCTGCCTTAAGCGCAGCAGTAATAGGGTCTCCTGCAGCTAAACTCTGGAATAATGCTGGAACAGCCCCGGATGAATATGTTATTCCAATAATTCCTTCAGGACCAGGGAGCCAGTTAAATGCCTGCACAAAAATGCCCTTGCTCACTCCAGCAGCTATGAATAAGCCTATGCCAGAGCCAAAACCCCACTTGCTTACCACTTCATCCATAAACAAAATCATAATGCCGCCCAAAAAAAGCTGGAAAATGAGTATCAACTGGAATGAGGCATAAACTCCCATCCCGATAAACTTATCTTCCGGAGCCAGACCTCCCATCAAAACAAAAATAGCTGATTCAAATATTATGAAGAATATGGACATTAATTTTTGCAGTCCCTGAAATGTTTTTTTTCCTTCAGGCTTTGTGAGATCCAGTTTTAACATACCCGAGCCATTAAGCAGCTGCAAAACAATAGAAGCAGTAACTATTGGACCAATACCCAGGCTGATTATAGAACCAAATTCCGCGCCTAAAATCACTGAAAAAAATTCAAACCTTTCCAATTGATTAGCCCCTAACCCAAACAACGGCATTATGCCTAAAACAAAAAAGATAAGCAGAACAACTAAAGTCCATTTTGATTTCTCTTTAAATGATAGGAATTTCTGGGATGGACCCTCAACTTCCGGCAGATTATTTAAAATTGTATTCCAAATTGACATTTTAATTATATAACAGGATATAATTGAATAGGATATAAAATCTATGCTAAAATAACTTCCCCGCCATTGCTTTTTATTTTTTCAATCGCTTTCTTGGAAGCATAAGGGACCTTTATTTTATATTTGTTTGATACTCTTCCTTTACTTAAAAGCTTATTAAAACCTAATTTCTCCAACTCGATAGAAAAAAAATCATTTTCTTTATTTGCTAATTTTTGCGAATTTAGTTTCAGTATGTTTTCATCCAGATAACTTATATTTACAGCATTAATGTTTCTTGCACGTTTACTGGTAAATCCATGTTTTCCAAAATAATTTTCTTTCCATATAGAGGGCTTTTTGCTGTCTGATCTTTTACCGCTGCCAGCCATTCCCTTGCCCCCCCTGTTGCCGCTTCCTCTGTGCTTTTTCTTAGCCCCCCAGCCATGAGTCATGCTTCCCCTTAGCCTTGAAACTTTTTTTCTTTTGTTAACTGTCATTTTACAACATCCTCTCTATCAAATCACTAATTTTATCTTCCCTATAGCCCAAAGCTCCTCCAACCTTAAACGAAACTTTTATACCTTTTCTTCCATAACCTTTTTTAGGGCTGTTCAGCCTGAAAATCTTTTTTATTTTCTTCCCATTAACATCTATAAACTTATTATAATTTATTTTTCCTTTACTGTCAGAGACTCTGCCCTTATATTCCTCCATCCTTTTCTCTATCAATGCATTGTATGTCCCGTCATCTATACCCCCCCATGTAACATAATCCTTAACCTTTTTAATCATGCCAAGATAGCTTGGACTCTTTTGGACAACAACACAATAATTTTTTTTGTATAGCCTTAACTTTTTAAGAGTCCGCTCAATATCATGCCTTACTCCAATAAGCCCCCTAACTCTGACAACAGCAATTTTCCCGCCGCTTACAGAGTTGGCGCCTGGCTTAGTCCCAGAACCTATTTCCTTATTCATTTTTATTGCACCTTTACAGATCCTTCTACAATACCTAAACTTTCCGCAGTTTCTTTTTGGACTTTTATTTCTATAAGCTTTTTCAGGGCATCAAAGCAGGCGCAAATTAAATTCACCTTTGTTCCTGTTTGTCCAAAGGTTTGGCTCCACACATCCTTTATTCCTGCAATTTTAAGCAATTTTCCGCATTCTCCTTCAATGCACAACCCCGTTCCTCTTGGGGCAGGTATAAGCTTTATTCTTGCAGAACCATATTTCCCTTCAACAGCAAATGGCACGCTGTGAGGGTTATTACAGCCGCATTGCCAGCTTCCACACCCTCTCAAAATTTTTATAATATTTTGTTTTGCGTTCCTATTGGCCTTTTCTCTTGCAGGCACAGTTTCTTTGCTCTTCCCATGCCCAATCCCGACATAACCATCCTCGTTTCCAACTATTGCAAAAGTACCAAATTTAGGCTTGTTGCCCTCCTGAGTTTTCTTTTGCGTCTGCCTAAAAACTCTCCTCTGACCGCCGCCAAATTTCCCCTTTGATTGTCCTACAAGCAAAAGGTCAGTAGTCAAATTAGGCATCAATATATCCACTACCTCATGCTCCAAAATCCTAAATCTATTATCCAGTATATAATCAATACTGTCAATCTCTCCTGATTTTACTTTCATACCTAATGATGTCTTTGGTTTCCATGCTTCTTTGTCAAATTCTCTGACCCTTGCGCCGGCATTCCTTTTAACTCTTTCTTCGGGAGTGCCACTTAATGGTTTTTTTTCATCTATTTTTGTTTTTTTCTTTGCCATTTTGCCTATTTGCCCTGCTGTTTATTGATATTGTCTTTTACCTCTTCAAAATTTTTAATAATATCAGACGGATCATTATTATTTTTTAGATAAAAACTAAATTGCTTTTTAAACAATGGATCATCTTTTTTTAACACGCTCCCATAGTCCATTATGTGTTTTCCCATAATCCTCTCTTTGCTCGGCAAAATCTCCTTGCTATGGGGAACATTTAAACCCGCGTCCAAAGCACCAGCTAACGTGGCATAAACCCTGCAGCCTTTTACAGATTTGTTAAACCCCATGTCAAAAACAACATCATCAAATTTTGCATTTTTTGCCCTTGCCCCAACCAAAAAGCCCACTAAATAGGCTGTGGGCAAATTTCCAGTGCCATAAACCCACCCAAATTTTTTCAGATTAGACGAATGAGCTGATATTTTGACAACATCGCCTTTTTTATCATACTCCACTATAGCAGCCTGTATATTTTTTAACGACCTTCTGACAACAAGCCTTGGCTTATTAGATGTCAGTATCTTTAGTCTTTTCCTGTAATTTGTTGCTCCTTCTCTCTTCCTCCTGAATTGCACTGTATAAATATTGCTTTTTTTCATTTGTTAAAATTTCCTCAAATTTTTACATTGAAAAAACACATCAGAGATTTGTTTTTTCATTTGTTTCAAATCCATTTGGAACACAAAGAAATGCTTTGCATTTCTTGTGTCTCAAAAATCTTTGATTTTTTAAGACATTGAAAATCCCAACTAAATTCAATAAAATTTTGGATTTTCATTTTATAATCTCATGCTCCTGCATATATATCTTAATGTGTCTTTTACTTCTGAAAAACCCGCCTTTGCTTTTCATATAAAGGGATCTGTAAGAGGATTTGTCAATAACACCCTTGTCTCTTAAATTCTGCAAAAATACTCTTTGTATCCTGATGCGGTTAATCCATCTTTTTTTTTTGCTCAACCTTGCGCCCTTGCTTCCTTTTAGGGATCCAGAACCCCTTCTTCTTCCCTTGCTTTTCTGCTTTTTCCTTTTTCTTGCCCTGTACCTTGAAATTCCTCTTATTTTTCTGGCCTTAATGGCTTTGTCCTTTATCAGGGATTTTACATCAGCTTTTGTTATAGCCTCTTTTATCTCATCTAGTCTGTTTGAATCTAGCCAAATGTCATTTTCTGAAGATTTCAAAATCTGGGCAGCAAGCCGTTTTTGTATTTTGAGCTGCATTTTATTTGTCCTTCCTAGTTAAAATTTTGTCTTTTTCCTTTTTCTCAATTTCTTTCTTCTCAATACCTTTTTTCTCTTCCTCCTTTACTTTCTCTGTTAATTTTTCCTTTTTCTTCCCCGTCTTAACCACTTTTTCCTCTTTCTTTTTCTTCTTCGCTTCCTTCTTT
>DAOVKD010000175.1 GCA_030631975.1 Candidatus Woesearchaeota archaeon | reverse complement strand
TAATGATAGAAGGTTTCGCGTGAAGGAAAAGATTTCCATGCCACCATCAAAGAAATTGCCGGAATTGTCGACGGACCAATCAGTGCCGAAGTTCTAAGCTTAAAAACTGAAGGAATGGTCAAAGAAGCGGAAACTTTAGCTAAGATTCATAAAAATGTCATTATCAAGATTCCTATTACCGTCAACGGCCTTAAAGCGATAAAAATCTTAAAGGAGAAGAAAATCCGGACGAACACCACCCTGATTTTTTCTGCCAATCAGGCTCTTCTGGCGGCCAAGGCCGGCACCAGCTATGTCAGCCCTTTTATTGGCCGGCTGGATGACATCGGCCAGGTGGGCATGGAATTAGTCAGACAAATAAAACAAATTTTCACCAATTATAAATTTTCCACGGAAATAATTGTGGCCAGTGTTCGTCATCCTATTCACGTGTTGGAATCAGCCCTTTTGGGCGCTGATATTGCTACTGTTCCTTTTAAAGTAGCCGAATGGCTGGTGAAACACCCCCTGACCGATAAAGGCATCGAAAGATTCCTGGCAGATTGGAAAAAATGATAAAACCCCATTAGAAATCCCCGCTAGTTTATCCCGTAACTCGCCAAAGGTAATGGTATGGGAAGGCGGGGCAGTCGTCTTTGACGACCTATTTCTAACGGGGTAAATAGATTTTCAAGAGATTTCTGGAAAGATTCAGAAATCTCTATAAATTTGCTTGCAAAAAAAGATTTCTGATGTTAAAATTGCTATATCCACATCAGATCTCTCATTATAAATTAATTTGGAGTAAGAGCCGAATAAGTAAACTTCAATGCTTTTTATTATTGAAAACTCTGAAACCAAATCAAGTAGCAGAAGATAAACATCAAATGGCAGTTCTTTCAGCTCTTTGTACTGCTTTAATGAAATCTCTATTATTTTTTTTGAATTTTCATTTTGAAAATTTATTTTATAAAAATTTCTTTCCCGTATTAAAATTTGAGTTGATAACAACCTCTGCAAAGCTTTATCCAGCGGCGCATTATTTAATTTTGTCATTTCTTTTATTTCTTTTCTTCTAAATCCTGAGCCAGGGGATAAAGAAAACAAACTTATTATTTTAAATGAATCCAAATCAAATATCTGGTTAATCATCTCCCTCACCTATTAATTTTATCATCCTTTCAACATAGGGTTTTACAGTGTCTATTAGAAACTCTTTTGACCTTCTTCTGAATTCCTCTTTCATAAATGCTGTTCCCGTATAATATTGCGCTTTGATTCTGTCTTTTTTTGCTTCAGCCAAATCGCTTGCCAAGTCAACAAATTCTCTATACCCCCTTTCAATAAGATTCATAAGTTCCTTATTTTTTATTAATTCCCTCAAAACCTTTATTGTTGTTGCATGCACCTCTGTTTCTATCTTAATTCTAAACTTTTTTGCAAGAAGAAGTTTTGTAATGTCGTGCATTGCATAATAGCCAGAGATTATGCTCCATCTTGGAAATTTTTCTGCATTTTGCCTGCAGTGCTCTAAGTTATCTTTGTATGAATTCTCAAAGAAATTTACATACCTTCCTAATTCAAGTTCTCTTATTTTACTTACTTTTCCTTCATTCAGCAGAGTCTCTATTTTTACCATTTATATGGTATTTATTTGTGTTTATTTAAATACTTTACCATTTTTTTGGTATTTTTTGTACTTTTTGTTTGTTTTATACATTTCCTAAGAGAATCTGCTAACAGAAGTAAGGGCGGAAACAAAAACACTACTATTTAGTGGCTAAAAATGGAAAGATTTATAAAGTAGTATGTTCTACTTATTTATATGACAGAAGGAATTGCATATTTGGTAGATTTGTTGAATAGTGGGGATGGCCAAACACAGGAAATTAGTTCTAAACAGTTTGTTAATGCTATAAGAGGAGGTATGAGAACTGAGCCAGAAAAGTTTCCTGAGTTAGTTGAAGCATTTGGAACACGTATTCACAAAGCTTATCCTGAATGGTCTGTGGAAGAAAGTTGGGAGAGAACTTTACAAAGTATTGCTGGATATGCACTTATGGCAGATCATGATTACGAAACTGAGATGATGATGAGGGCTGCGACAGGTGGACCTAAAACTGTAGCAGAATGGTATGATAATCCGCAAGAGTATGGGCCGGCAATGAAAGCATTAGTTGATTATGTTGGGGTTATAGAAGTCCCTCTTGAATAGGATTTCTAGGTTTGTAGGAATTATATTCTAAGTTTCCCTTTCTATTTTTACTGATTTTTGAAGATTGTATTTAACTCCCATTAAGCTAAATTTATAATTCTTTACAATTCCATTAACAAAAACCTGACCTTATACATAATTTCCCTTAACCCAAAAATAAAGGTAAATAAAAAAAGCAGCAATCAACAAAAAATTAACAGCAGTTATTATAATTGCAACCCAAGCTATAACCTTTTGTTTTTTCTTAATTTTCTTGTTTTTCTTTTTACTCTTGCTTAATTTCTTTTTGCTCATTATTTTGCTTATCCATTAACTATTTTTTATTATCATTATATTTTAATTAATTTTATTATTAATTTTATTATTTATGCGAGGTAAAGTCATTGAGTAAACACGTTTTGGGCTGTGCCAAAGCAGACTTTAGACAAAATGCTGCATCTTGATTTATTTATTA
>DAOVKD010000132.1 GCA_030631975.1 Candidatus Woesearchaeota archaeon | reverse complement strand
TATCATAGACAAGCACATTCATTCCAAAACCACGAGCCATTTTTGCTACATGCAATCCTATATGGCCTCCCCCAATAATGCCCATGGTTTTTCCTTTCAAGTCAAAACCAGTCAAGCCCTCAATAGAAAAATCATCCCTTAAGGTTCTTACATATGATTTATGAATATTCCTTGATAAAGATAATATTAAGGCAAATGTATGCTCTGCAACTGTGTTTTCTCCGTAATAAGGGATATTACAGGCAATAATTTTCCTCTTCCTGCATTCTTTTAGGTCAATATGGTCAAAGCCGGTTGACCTTGTTGTAATAATCTTAAGCTTTGGAAGTTTTTTTAGGACGTCTTTGTTAATCTTTGAATAAATAAAAACAGATATTATATCAGAATTTTTTGCTTTAGAAACATTGTTGTTGCTGAGAGGTTCTTCAAAAAATTTTAAGGAATAGCCCTTTAGTTTCTTTTTTAAGTAGGCTTTTTCCCAGGATTTTAATTCAAAAAAAGCCACTTTCATTTTAACCTCTTTTATTTTTTGGATATTATCCACCTCTCATTTACTGCGAGCAAAGCGAGCAAGTGGGACTTCAACGAAGTTGAATGTCGCACATCGGTGCCAATGGACGAAACCATTGGTATGGGCCCACCCGGACTTTCAAAGCACTTGCGAGCGAAGCGAGCTCGGTGGGCTTGAATTTTAATTCAATGCCCGCCATGCGTGCCAGCTTAGCAAGAAGCTGTTCGAACCGGGGATATTCACCATTTTGATTTAAAATCGTCAAGGTGACATCATAGCCACTAGATCACAGGCCCAATTAAAAATATAAGATTAGAATTAATATTTAAATGTTGTGTAAAAAAGCCCCGAGCGAGAGTTGAACTCAGCGCAGATTTTTAAGAAAAATCTGGTAAAAACAAGTGCGACTCCTAGCCTTCGGCTGGAGTCCAACAAAAGCCCCGAGCGAGAGTTGAACTCGCGACCTCCACCTTACCAAGGTGGCGCTATAGCCACTAAGCCACCGGGGCATAGATAAAATTAAACAGGATTATAGCACGTCCTTGTCTTCATCTTCATCTTCATAACCGCCGTAGTCCATTATTTTTATATTATTATCTTCTGTTTCCTGCTTCTGGTTTTTTTTAGTTTCCTCTTTTTGTTCATCTACTATATAGTCTGGAACTGCTTCATAAGTTTTATTTTGTTTTACTCTCTTGTATTTCTTTTTATTTTTTGGTTTAGCTTTCTCTTTTTTAATTTTATCATCTTCCTTAGCTTCTTTTTTATTATCCTTCTCATGTTCAGGTTCTTCTTTAACTTCTTCAACTTTTTCAGATTTCTTCTCCTCTTCAACTACTTCTTTGATTTCCTTCTTTTCTTCTTTAGCTGGTTTTTCTTCAGGTTCCTTGATTTCTTCAACCTTCTCAACTTCCTCTTCTTGGATTTCTTTTTTCTCTTCATCTTTTTTAGGTTTATCTTCTTTTAATTCTCTAAAGGATTCTTCAATCTTTTTATACTCTTTATCTAACTTCTCTTCTTTCTTTTTGTCTGTTTCTTCTTTTTTAGGTGATTCTTTCTCTTCACCAAATTCAGTAGTCATATCTATATAATCTTCCCCTTCATGTCTTTGTTTTTTTCTTATGAATAAAAACAATAAAACAACAGCTAAACTAATAAATCCTGCTGTTAATATAACATTTTTCCAGTTAATGATAACTACTTTTTTTGGCTCTGATGGAACACATGAATGATTAAGAGCAGTCTCATTTGGTTCACACTCTAATTTCCTGCATTTGTAAATGCTGAATGTGTTGCAGTATTCATCCTCCTCACACTCAGAATCCTCTTTGCACTCAATCTTTGATAATGGAAGAACTGTAAAACTTTTTACGGTCTTACCGCATATCTCAAAAACTTCTTCTGGTTTATCAGCATAAGACATCTTAAAACATGGAACATAGTAAAAAGTATAGCCTTTTACAGGCTCCTTAACCAAACTTGTAAAATTAAAGCTACGAACTTCATCTTTGTTTAAAACTACACTTTCACTAAGGTCAAATCCAAGAATAGTGCCATAATCTCTATCTTTTATATATACATCCCCTATATTTATGCTCTTATTGATGTTATTATATATATTCACAGTAAAATCTATTTCTGTACCTTCCATGCAGTTTTTTTCCCTGCATTCATAACTTGCATCTATTGATGCTCTTACAAAGAGCATATTAATTAATAGCATTAATACAAGAATTTTCAATATTTTTGTTTTCATCATTCTTATCACCATATACGCATCACGCTATAAATATTAAGGAATTTTATCATTATTTAAAAACATTACTAAAAAATGGTACTATTAACCAAAGCGAATGACCCTTATCTCCTAATTGTTTTTAAGAAAAGACTGAACAGCAATTAATAGCTGAAGAAAAAGCTAAATAACAAAAGGTTTTTTATAGTATTTGTTTTATATATTATGATATGCAAAAAGAGGTTTTTATATATATAACACTTATGTTATTAATTATAATTCCATCTGCCTATGCTGCAGATGAAAGGGAAATTTACTCTGGAACTATTTATTCCCATCAAATAAATACAATTAATATAACTAATGAAATATTTAGTTTTAGTTTAAGCTCTGATCATGATATGGTAATTATTACTTTACCAACTAATTCACATGTTATTGTAAAGAATGGCTCATGTGAAACAACAGAAAACTATGAGATATGTGTTAGTAAGTCAGAGTTTTGGTATCATAACATAACATTCGAGGAGGATATATATAAGGCATCTATTAAAATATACTCTCTTCTTTTAGAAACCACAGAAATTGAATTAACAAGAACAGTTGGAACTACAGAATTCTTGATTAATGAACAGACAAAAATAGAATTAACCTTAAAAAACACAGGGAATGTAGAGGCTACTAACATTGTTTATTCAGATCCTATCCCCTCTTCATTTGCAATTACACAAATATCAGATTGTTTTGCATATGCTAACAGTACACACAGAACTGTTAAATGGCATGGTAGCCTAAAGGGAGGTATGGAAAAAAGATGTTCTTATAAAATCAAAGCATTACAGAACACTACCTTTAAATCGCAGGCATATATAACCTATAACAATGGAGTTGAACAAGTGCAGGGTCATTCTGAGACCTCAACAATAATTATTCCCAATTATCAATTGAATATGATTTTAACATTGGATAAGAATGAGATAAAATTGGGCCAAGAAGCTAATCTAAACATTAACTTAACAAATATAAATAATAACAATAGCATTACAATAACTTCATTTAAAATAACAATACCAAACGAATTAGACATATCAACACC
>DAOVKD010000059.1 GCA_030631975.1 Candidatus Woesearchaeota archaeon | reverse complement strand
CACAATGGGAAGAGGTAACTCTAACAGAAACAGAGGAAAAAGAGCAGGAAGATAAGTCAAAAGCAGAAAACATAAGTATGTTTAAGGAATGCATTGATGACTCTAAACGCATTATGCAGGAAAAAGGCCTTAAGGATTACCAGACAGACTTAATTCACATTGCCATAGCCTTATTTGAGAAGCGAGCATCCCATTTAATCTACCATAAAGAAAACAAGGCAAAGGAAAAATTTGATGAGATGTTTAATAAGTGATTATTTCTTATTCATTAATATCCTGTCAACTTTCTTCTCTATCCTGTCCAGTTTTTTAGAAAGATCATTCCAGGCATCAATTACAATCTCATGCGGCGGTTTAGGTCTTAAATATAAGGGCACTGGCCTCCCTTCCCTTAAAAAATCTAATATCTTTCTGTCCTTTAAAAAATAATATTTTTTTCCTTCTTTCCATTTACTTCCTATTAAACCAATTTCTTCCAATAAATTTAGATGAAAATCTACTGTTTGGGGTTTTTTCTTTATCTCATTAGAAATCTCACTAAGGTATTTTTCCTTTTTAGACAAGCTGATAAGTATTCCTCTTCTTATATCAGAAGCTAAGGCTTTATGAAATATCTCTTCGTGTAAAGGCATAATAACAGGGTTTCGATATTACTATTAAAATCTTTCTATTCGATTTAATTAGAAAAACCGAAATATTTATATACTTGCTATACTTTCCATTATCATAAGGAACTCGAAAGAAGTTTCTTGGAGACAAAAAATGCCGCCACACGCACACATACCGCCGCATGCATTGCCGATAAAGAATGAAAATAAAATAAAATTTCTTTTTATCAGCTTTATTTTTTCAGGCTTATTTACAATTACTTTTGCATTAACATTGAAATTTTTTGGAATTCCAATAAATGTTGTACTCCCATCAAGCGCGCCAGTCTGGATGGGCACCTTAACTATAGGTTATATGGTACAAATTGAAAGATTATCATTCCACTAGTCTCTGACTGGTGGGAGGACTAATCTGGAAAGATTATTTTCCAGCTAAGGGAAAACTAATCTGGAAGAAAGGAGAAAGCCTTTCGACAAAAACCACCAACACAAACGGGATGGCTTTGGAGGCTTAAGCCCTACATGCTACCCATCTCCGATTGGTGGTTTTTGACAAATAATTATGGAGGTGAAAAAATGCCAAGACCGCCGCACGAAATACCTCCTCATGAGCGTTATGGTTATGAAAAGCCACCGCATGAGGAAATCTTAGAAAGGCTTGATAGAATTAAAGAAACATTAAGAAGAATAGAAGAAAAATTAAGATAATTTTTCCTTTTATTTTGTCAAAAACCACCCATTAGAGATAGGTGGCATGTTATTGGAAGTGATACATTCAGTGGTTTTTGATGCTCAAAATTCCACTTATTGATGGGTTGTTTTTGAGCACACAAAATTCCATGCAATGTAATTGTTATGCTTAAACCACTTATCCCAGATAAGTGGAATTTTGTTGTTTTAATTACTTTTATTTGCCCTTTCTATGCCCAACATGATACATAGCCTCATCAGGCCCATAAGTCATTGATATCATTGAAGCCACAAACATGAGGGTAAAAAAGATAATAAAAGTCAAGCCCCATGTATAGCTTCTTGGAAAAACATAGACTGCAGAAATAAGAAAGCCAACTATGCTTGTAATCATATAACCGCCTTTTAATGGAGCAACATTGCTTAGTACCATACCATCCACCTCTTTTATTATTCTTTTTACTTTGATTTATTTAAACTTAACGAATTTTAATCTTCCTATCTGCTTCCTCGCTTTCTCAACACCCTTAACAAAATTATTCATAAATTTTTCCATTTTAATGCAGGCAAGCTCTTTTAGCTCCCCGGAAGTCATTTTTCCGGACTTATAATCATTATAAATTTTATTAAGCTCCCTGTCATCCTCAACCAAATGCTGCTTCATCAGCTCAAAGACCATGTCTTTCTCTATAATGGCGCCTTTTTTTCTGTGCTCTTCCAAAGTATCTCTTCCGCCGCTTAAGGCATTTTTGATTTTCTTCTTGACCAGGCTAATATCTTCTGGCAGCTCTATGCAGCTTTCTGGCCTGGATTTGCTCATCTTAATATTCCCGTCAAGAGATGGGGTATATTTATGGTAAAGAGAAGACGGCAAAAAGAGCCTTCTTTCCTTTACTCTCCTGACAACATCCCTTGTTAACCTTATATGAGGATCCTGGTCAACGCCAACAGGAATAATTCCGGGCATTCTTTCCTTGAATTGTGGATATAATACATCTGCTGCCTGCGTTATAGAAGCCATTATCTTTCCGGGGTCTGCACTGCCGTATATTGCCTTAAATTCATTAAGCGTAATTTTCTTTGCAAACTCATAGGCATTATTCATAACCTCCTTGTTCTCTGATTGAAAATAAAATGTTGTTTTCTTAATATCTAAGCCTAGGGCAACATAAGCAGGAATATGGAAATCAAGAGCCCTTTTTCTTGCCTCTTTTAATGTAACTCCTCTTGTGGAAGCGGCTTCCAGATCCGCAACCAGAATATACGTCTCAGCGCCATGCTCCTGAAAATATTTAATGTTCTCAACAACCATCTTCGTGCCAAAATGGATTTTTTCATTTGAAGGCATTATTCCGCTTAAGACATAATATTTCTTCTTCTTTTTTATAGCGTCAGAAATAATCTTTAAATCCCTGCCAGCAAACACCACTCCGCGCCTCATAATCCTGTTTGCTTCTGGAAATAACTTAACATCAAAAATTTCTAATCCAAAGTCCTTTATAATTTTTTCATAATCCTCAAGCAACCCAGAACCCCATGGGTCAATTATTTTTTTCATTTATTACTCATAAGTATTGTTATTATTTAAATATTCTGTTTTAGAACAAAATTATCAAAGCAGCTCCAATCAGCATAATCAAAGTTCCAATAAGCCTTTCCCTAATATTTTTTTCTTTAAACAAAAAATAGCCGTATAAAACAGAAAAGATTGAGCTTGTCCTTTTTATTGAAATCATATACGGCACAATAACCAGCCTTATAGCAAGATTATGAAAAATCATCATTAAACCAAAAAATAGTCCAATCAAAAATGAATTTCTAAAATCAGATTTTAATTGCACAATTTTTTTTCTGGATGTAAAAAAAGCTATTATTAAAAATAATATTGCTATTAAAGGCGTATAGATCGCACTAAAAAATAATGGCGACGATTTCTGAACCAGAATTTTTCCCAGATTTGAGGTTATGCTGAATAAAAAGGCGACAATTATCATGTACACACATCCCTTTTTCTTAAGTATAGATTTAAAAGGCTCTAAAATGCCTTTGCTGAAACTTTTAAAATTCAAAATATAAGCGCCAATAACCACAAGTAAAATTCCAAAAAATCCAATAATAGTTGGAAGTTCTCCTAACATGACAAAACTTGTAAGAATTAAGAAAACAGGTGTCAAAGACAAAAAAGGCACAACAAGAGACAAGGGAGAAATTCTTATAGCTTTTATATAGAATACCCATGCTAGTACTTCAACTGGAATTGCAAAACTTAATGCAAGCCAAAAACCACTCTCTAATGTTGGTATAGCTATAAAAAACAGCAATAATAAAACAAAAGGAGCAGCATACAAAAATCTAGCTAACATTAGTATGTAATCATCAGCTTCGGAAATCTTCTTTGTGAACACATCTGCTGTTGCCCAACTAAACGCACTCAACAACGAGTAAAGAACCCACAGCATTTTATTTTATCGCATTAAGGATTTTTTTTATCGCTCCAACTTTATCCTGATTCTTGAATATAAAAGAACTCACAGTCAAAACATTTGCGCCTGCTTTTACAGCCAATGGCGCTGTCTTGTCATTTACGCCTCCATCAACTTCTATGTCCATCTCTGGTTTAATTTTTCTTAATTCCTTCACCTTTTCCAAAACGCTTTCTATAAACTTCTGTCCAGAAAAACCAGGCTCCACAGTCATGACCACAACCATCTCTACCTTGTCTAAAACATCCTTTATAGCATCCAATGGAGTTTTTGGATTTATAGCAACAGCAGGCTTAATGTTATTGCTTCTGATAAAATCAAGTATTTTTACTAAATCACTGCAAGCCTCCTGGTGCACAGTTATATTATTTATTTTCAGATTAGGATTTGCATCAATAAAGCTCTTAATATACTCCTCACTTGGTTCCTGAACCATTAAATGTATGTCCAATGGAACTTTTGTATCAAATTTTTTCAAAATCTCAGCCTGCGGAGTTATATTTGGAACAAACTTATTGTCCATAACATCAACTTGGAATAAATCAGAATAGGCTTCTATTTCTTTCATCTCATCATTTAATCTGTCAATGTCTGCTGACAGTATGGATGCTGATATTTTTAATTTTGGCATTTTCATTAATTTTTGCTTTGCAAAACTCTCACAATTATTTGTCAAGTCTTTATTCGATATTCTAATTTTAATTCATTCGGGCATTGAAACTATTTTTAATTAAATTATTGTTTATTGAGTATTATTTTTAATAGTAATGAACTAAACTTTTTATGAAATAATTACTCTTCTGTTTCTTAACTTTATTGGAATTTTTATTATTGTTTCTATTTATTCTTGCATATAAACATTTCGTGGTCTTTCTGGTACGGCTCTAGGCTCCTGCTGTCTATTATTATAACCTCTTTCTCCAGTTTTTCTCTTACTTCCTTAAAAATCTGTTTTGGGTATCTTGTAACATCAATGCTTCTCGCCTTTATCGCAAGTATTGCATAGCCATCTTTTTTCAAAAACGCGTTTATATTCTTTATGAATATATCTACCTGATTTTTCTGGGCAATATCCTGGTAAATAACATCAACTATGCTTGCCCTTTCTGCCAGCCCTTTTGTATTGTTTGCATTCGCAAGTATTGCGGCTATGTTTTTCCTTGCCCAGCAATTAAAAATCAGGTCTTTCATCACCCTTGGCGCAGCATCAACAGCAAAAACAAAACCATCCCTCCCAATAATATCAGAAACATGGCTCACAGTTGTCCCTGAAGCACTCCCAAGATATAAAACGACATCGCTTTTTCTTAAAAAGATATTCCTGCATTTATTTAAGATTGCCGCTGCCAGTTTGCTGCTGTAAGCATCCCATTCCCTGTACTCAATATTATTCTGCCTAAATAACTGCTCACCATAAACTCTTTTCCCTGGAGTTAAGTTTAACGTATAGAGCTTCCTCCTTGCCCTAT
>DAOVKD010000029.1 GCA_030631975.1 Candidatus Woesearchaeota archaeon | reverse complement strand
GAGTATTTAATGACTATGATTAAAAATAATTCTAATTAAAAAATTAAATAAAAATTATCTATTCATATCGTAACGCATCCACAGGCTTTAGCTTTGATGCTGCTCTTGCAGGGAAGAATCCAGAAGCAGCACCAACAAAAAATGAGAATGCAAGGCAGCCAAGTATTAACCACCATGGAAAATAAGGTTTAAGAAATGAATATCCAGTAGTAGCAATAATAACCTCACCAAACTTCGCTAGACCATAGCCTAATAACATGCCAATACTGCCTCCAATCAATCCTAAAACTCCTGACTCAAAAAAGAACATAAAAAGAATTGTGCTGTTCC
Source organism: Candidatus Woesearchaeota archaeon (assembly GCA_030631975.1). GTDB lineage: Archaea > Nanobdellota > Nanobdellia > Woesearchaeales > GW2011-AR4 > JACPJP01. Next base: position 6,669 of record DAOVKD010000029.1, on the reverse strand, counting down.
TTGCGCCAATTGACTTCATTATGCCTATCTCTTTTGTCCTCTCTAAAACAGCAGTATACATTGTGTTCATGATATTTACAGCAGCCACAACAACAGATATTCCTGCAATTATAACTAAAATAGAATTAAGCACTAATAGTACAGTGCCGAATGTTTCCATAAGCTGCTCAAACGACATGATATAAAAATCTTCTTCGCCTTCTTTCTGCCCCTTTTTCTTTCTTAATTTTTCTTCAAGTCTTTCTGCAAGTGCAATTGGGTCTGCGTCTTTCTCTGCTCTGATAAACATATAATCATATTCATCATCCCCTTTATCAAAAAGTTCTTTTATAGCATCTTCTATCATGTATACATTTGCATCATCCGAAGGATTGCCTATCTCTTCATAAAACCCCACAATATCAAAAGACTTACCTTTGATGAATATGTTATCCCCTAATTTTAGAGGTTTAGAAAAAATCTTATCAGCAATCATATAATTATAGCCAACAGTAACCTTACTTGAATCCACTTTTTTTAAGGCCCTGCCTTTGAAAATTCCAAAACCTGCAAAAGCCTCTTCAACAAGCCTTTGTTCAGATGGGTCAGTAGGCATTCCCATCATGAAAACCCATTTTCCCAGCTTTCTTTTATCAATTTTCACTTCACTCTGCTCAATCATCATAGCCGTCGCTTCAGAAACACCGTTCTGTTTTTTTATAAAATCAAGGTCATCCTTTGTAAGGTATGTTCCTGTAGTGCCTGGAACCCCAAAACCCTTTGGCTGGGCAATAAGTTTGTCCACTCCCATTTCCTCACTCATTTCATTCATATAATTTCTAAGCCCCTCGCCAAAGCTGATTAAAACAAAAATAGCCATTATGCCAATAAGTATAGAAAGAATAGTAAGAAAACTTCTTGTAAAGCTATGCATAATATTATTTGTGATGTATTTAATTAAATCTTCTATCATCCTATAACTCCATCATTTAGTATGACGTAACGCATCCACAGGATTAAGTTTCGAGGCGTTTATTGCAGGAATTACCCCAAATATACTCCCAAGTAAAAATGAGCCAAATATTGAGCCAAACACAAGCCAGACGCTTATATCCGCTTGTATTAAATCGCTTCCAAGCACCATTCTTCCAACAAAAGCAAGACCCATTGCCACACTTATTCCAATAACAGCACCTATTATTCCACCAATACTTCCTATTAGCCCTGATTCAATAAAAAACAATGAAAAAATTGTGTTGTTTGTTGCGCCAATTGATTTCATTATTCCTATCTCTTTTGTCCGCTCAAGAACAGATGTAAACATAGTATTCATTATTCCAATTCCACCAACAATTATTGATATAGCTGCAATAATGTAAACAAACAGCTGTACAGCAAACAAAGTTGAATTAACCTGGGCAAGTATAGCTTGCGGTGTCTGGACAGTAAAATCCTCTTCACCTTTTTTTACACCTCTTTCTTTCCTCATAACTTTTTCTATATTTTCCTGTACAGCCTTCATATCAGCATTTGGACTGACCTGTACTGCAATAATGTCATACTCATCATCTGGAATATCTAATATTTCCCTTAAATCATCTTCTTCCACAAGTACAATATTATCTACAAGAAAACTGCCTTGTTTTTCTAAGAAACCAATAACTTCAAATGCCTCATCCTGAATAAATACCTTTGAACCAACAACTATCTGTTTTCCAAATCCTGCATTCTCTTCTCCAAGATTGCTGCCTAAAACTGTTTTTTTACTGTCACCATCCCTAAGCAATCTTCCTTCTCCTGCTTCAAGATTTAATGCCTCTTCAATAAGTTTCCTATCTTCTCCTTCAGCCATGCTTGCAGCCATACCAAACGCTACATTATCATTATACTCCAGTTTACCACTCCTTGTAAGCCTGCCAACAGCATTCTTAACACCATTTACCTGCTCAATTTTATCCACATTGTCTTTTGTCAGCGGTGTTACAACACCCGTACCTGGTGGTCCCATTCCGCCAGATGCCATTACAGCTAGTTTGTCTGTTCCAATGTCCCCAAACTGTGAACTTATCGCTACTTTTAATCCCTGACCTATTCCAATAAGAGAAACAACAGCAGCTATCCCTATGATTATGCCAATCATAGTAAGCCATGACCTTAGCCCCCTGTTTCTAAGGTTCCTAATAGAAAAAACAAAGTAGTCCTTAATCATTTTTTATGGCAAAAAGAAAATTATGCTTTTTTCCTTTTGCCTTTTCTCCATCTTCTGTAGATAAACAGGCCTCCGACAATCACCAGGAGCATAACAAAGATGCCCACTTTCCCGTTGCCTTCAATTAACCCCAATTGTTTGGCTTCTGATGCGCTGTACATCGGAAGTTCAAGATTTACTTTTTCTACATACATTATGTTATTTGCATCCCTATACTCAAGGGTAACTGGCAGTATAGCCTTTTTTTCTTTTGTATTTTCAACGAACAGCGTAAATTCCGCTGTCTCATAATCATCTGAGTCAATATTGCCAACATAGACTTCACTTGGAGAAGTTATTCTGTAATCCTTACTTTCTGCCAGCTTTACATTTAAGAATTTTATTTCATTGACATCCTTGTTTACTATTTTTATTACTACATCTCCTGTCACTCCAGATTTGTAAATTGTTGTCGAATCAATATTGACTGATAAATCCGGATCTGATCCTATTATCAAACCAATTGTGCTGTTTCTACTATAGCTATTTCCCAGATTGTCATAATAATCAAATTCTACTCCAACTTTGTAAATACCTGACTGCGCATCTGGCTCTCCTATTAGGTCAAATCTTACATTTGCTTCTTCATTTTTGTCAATTTTTTCTATTACTTCCTCATTTGTTGAGCCTATTGGAGCTAGAGGAACTCCTCCCAATGTTATTTTTACTCTAATCTTTTTAAGTAAAATTTCTGCAATATTCCTGAATGTAAGGTCAATTGTTGCTTTTTCTCCAGGCTTTATTGTTTCTGGCTTGGACACAACTTTATCCAGCAACAAAATTGCGTCATATGGCTGAATATTTATTTTAAATTCAGGCATAGTTATCCATACACCCTCACTTGTCCCGTACCTTAATTTTATCTCACTCTGGCCTTCTAATGCATCTTTATCAATCCTTAACCTGTATTTTATAATAACGCCATTATCCCCTTTTTGCCTGGGATTAATAGAGCCCAAACTTTTTACAGCACTTGTTCCGGGGTCTAATGAAAATGGATACTGGGGCAGAATTTCAGCTTCCACATCTTCTGCCACTGTACTGCCGTTATTTTCAAATTTAAACCTTATGTCAACATACCTGCCTGGTTCAGCAGGATCTGGAATTTGACTAGTCATCGTTACTTTCATAATATAATGTGTATTTATTGGCAGGGCTGTGGCTGTTATACCTGCTAATGCTCTTGCACCACTTATAGCACTTACTAACAGGACTAATGTTAATAATCCAAACAAAATTATTTTTCTTTGAAAAATCTTAGATTTTTCCAAGCCGTTCTCATTCTTCGAAAGTTTCATTTTAACTAGCCTCCATATTTTATTTTCGTTTTTTACTTTTTATTATAGCTCCATCTTTGAGGAACTCAATTCTTTGAGCGTGATGCGCTAAACCAGCATCATGCGTGACCATGATTATAGTTGTTTTCTTTTCCTTGTGCAATCTCCCAAGGAACTTTATTACAGTTTCACCAGTTTTTGAATCAAGATTACCGGTAGGTTCATCTGCTAAAATCACTTCAGGCACATTTGATAATGATCTTGCTATTGCTACTCTTTGCTGCTGGCCGCCAGACAGTTCAGTTGGTTTATGGTCCATCCTATCCCCTAACTCAACCATTTCCAAAAGCTCTTTTGCTTTTTTCATCCTTTCTTCACTTGGGATGTTTTGGAATATCATTGGCAATGTTACATTTTCCAATGCTGTTAAAGTGTTAATTAAGTTAAACTGCTGGAATATGAAGCCGATTTTTTTGCCCCTTATCTGTGCTAGCTCAGATTCAGGCAGCTTGGATATATCCCTACCCTCTAAAAATACCTTACCTTTGGTGGGCACATCAAGGCAGCCAATCGCATTAAGAGCAGTGCTTTTTCCAGAACCGGATGCACCCTGCACAGCAACAAACTCTCCTCTTTTTATTTTTAGATCTAAACCGCGCAATGCAGGAACCTCTACTTCACCCATCTTGTAAATCTTCCATACATCCTCAAGTTTAATTATTGTTTCCGTCATTTATTTTAACATCCACAAGTTTACACCTGCTTTTTTTATCCTCTTAAATTTATTATCCAAAGCCAGTTCCAGAAGATACTTTTCTGCCGTATTCCAGGAGATCTGAAAGTGATTAGCAATCTCCATTGTAGTTATAACTTTGTCTTTCTTAGCAAAATCCAGAATTTTCTGTCTTGAATTATGTAATTTCATAAGTAAATACCTATCTTTATGCCTATTATTGTACCTATTATCATGCTCATTATAATACCTATGAATATGCATATATTTAAATGTTATGTTTCACTTTTAGTTATAGTAAAGGACACAAGTTTTTAGACATAAATATGTCCTTTACTTACGTAAAAACGCTTTGCGTTTTTTGTATCCCTCTGGGATATTATGAACAGACAACTATTGGTTTCCATAAGAAAACCCAGAAAAGCAGTCAAATAGTCTGTCGCTTTTCGCTGGTTTTGAAAAAATGTTTATTTTTTCAAATACCTAGAAAAACCATATAAATTGTCCTTTGTTTTTCGTTGGTTTCTGAAGGAAACCCAGAAAACCGAGTCAGTTGGTCTGTCGCTTTTCGCTGGTTTCTGAAGGAAACCCAGAAAACCGTGACAAAATAGTCTGTGGGTTTTCGTTGTATAAATATTTTTGTCTGTGAGTATAGTTAGGAAGTCCAATAAAGAATATCCCATAATAAACTGATTCCAATAATAATAAATTACAATAAAAACAACTTAATTAATAAAATTCAATAGTAAATAAATTAGAAAAAATATTAAAAAATAATAAAATAAAGAAAAAAATAAGTTCTAATCAGAAAACTTAGAAACGTAAAATCTAATATTTTCTATGTTTCTGGTAGCAGTCTCTGCAATAAACAGGTCTGCCTTCTTTTGGCTCAAAAGGAACTTCACATTCCTTACCGCAATCAGAGCAGGTAACTTTGTGCATTTTCCTTTCGCCAAATCCTCTATCTTCGAATCCCATTTGTTTTTTCACCTATATTTCTTAGTTATACATAAAGATTTACTAGAAGTAGACCTCCTGTATACTAAATTTTAGCTATGCGTTACTAGTATTTAAAGGTATGTTTTTTTGGTATAAGGTAAGCTGATTTTAATGCTTCCGTCGGGACGCCTGTTTAAGATGCAAATTTTCGTCGTCTACAAGCTTACCTTATACGAGATATAGAAAACTTTTTAAACTGCGCCTTAAAGTTTTTCCATAGTTTAAAAATGGCTGAAGATGAAGATAATGAGGAAAAAGGGGAAGAAACAGTATACGACGAGGAAGGAAGGGAAGAGCTAGTGGAAGGAGAAGGGATAAGCCCTGAGGAAGCAGGGTTTATGAAAGGCTACGAGGAAGCTGACGAAGAAAAAAAAGAAAAAGAGGAAAAGGAAGGGGAAGAAGAGAAAGAAGAGAAAGAATAATCTTTTCCTATTGATTTTTTATATGCATTTCTATATTTTTCATAATAACGGGCTCCATCCAAAAAATAGGTTGTGCCTTTTTTAGGGGAGGCTGGTGGGAAGAATAATGTTAAATGCGAAACTAAAATGCTGTGTATCTTAACGTAAAACTTTTTGGAAGGTTTGCGTTAGCAAATCCAGAAAAGCAATCAAATAGTCTATCGCTTTTCGCTGGTTTGCGTTAGCAAACCCAGAAAACCGATATAATTTGTCTGTTGGTTTTCGCTGGTTTCTGGTAAGAAGCCCAGAAAACCGTGACAAAATAGTCTGTGGGTTTTCGCTGTAAAATCGAGATGCAGCATTTTGTCTTGCCCCGCATGTGATATAGTCACATGCTCGCTTGCAATACCGCTCTGGCACAGCCCTAAAAAGAATTTTTGGATGAAGCCATAATAACGTTTAAATAATTGGTTAAATTTACAGCATAAAATGGAAACTAAGATAAGAAGAAAGGAAACTGCAAATCTTCCTACAGAATATGGCGGCTTTACTGCAATTGTTTATGAAGATAATGAAGGGCTGCATCATATTGCATTGGTCAAAAGGAATATTAGCAAGAAAGATGTTTTAGTCAGGGTTCATTCAGAGTGTCTTACTGGTGATGTTCTCCATTCCTTAAGATGTGATTGTCGTCAACAACTTGACAAGTCATTAAAGCTAATAGCAAAACAAGGCGGTGTTTTAGTTTACTTAAGGCAGGAAGGCCGTGGAATTGGGCTGTTAAATAAAATAAAAGCATATTCATTGCAAGATGACGGCCTGGATACTGTCGAGGCAAATGAAAAGCTTGGCTTTAAGGCTGATATGAGAGACTATAGTGTTGGCGTGCAGATCTTAGCTGATTTGGGCTTAAAAAGAATAAGATTGCTGACCAACAATCCAAAGAAAATAGAAGGTTTAGGGAAATACAGCATTAAGATTGTTGAAAGAGTTCCATTAATAATAAAGCCTAACACTGTAAATAAAAAGTAT